>CANFGA010000181.1 GCA_947446335.1 Oxalobacteraceae bacterium
AGAATTCATTCACAGTTGATATAATTGGTATCAGTAAATGCAAGTGGATTTATATGTTGCACCGCACTATAGTGGCGCCAACAATAATATATCGTACTGGAACGTCATGTCTATCATCATTTCAACCGTCCAGGCTGCGCTTGCGCCAGTCCTGGACGTTTCCATTCTGGGAGCCATACAAGCCTTGCTCGGGATGACCTTTTGCGTCGCGCTGCTGGTTTTGTTCAAGCCACTGTTGCTCGGTATCGCGCGCGCGATGGTGCTGGTGGTGAAGCCGCGCTTGAGCAAAGAACAGCGCCTGGCGCGGCGTCAGATGAAGGATGCGATGATCGTCAAGCGGATGTTGCAAACCATGGATGGTTCGGCGTCCAGTCAGGCCGCCGATTTGCGCGCACTAGGGCGCTGATTTTCCACGCTGACGCAGCATTCCCGACCCGTATCTCGGGTCAAACCGTCGCTTGCAGACGTTCGTATTTGGCGCGCAATTGTTCTTCAGTTTCGCGCCATTCCAGATTGAATGGAATGCAGTTGACCGGGCACACTTGCTGGCACTGCGGTTCGTTGAAATGGCCCACGCATTCGGTGCATTTGTTGGGATCGATCTCGTAGATTTCGGCTCCCATATAAATCGCGTCATTCGGGCACTCAGGCTCGCATACATCGCAGTTGATGCAGTCGTCGGTGATCATTAATGCCATGGCTAAACTGGCCTTTATTCTGGGTCGGCCATCGTTGCAATCTTCTTTTGCAGCCAACGGTCCACCGATGGAAAAACAAACTTGGATACATCGCCGCCCAGCATCGCGATCTCGCGCACGATGGTGCCTGAGATGAATTGATACTGGTCGGACGGCGTCAAAAACAGGGTTTCGACATCCGGCAACAGATAGCGGTTCATGCCCGCCATCTGGAATTCAAATTCGAAGTCGGACACGGCGCGCAAGCCACGCATGATGACGCGCGCATCGTGCTTGCGCACGAAGTCTTTCAGCAAACCTGAAAAACTCTCGACCTTGACGTTGGGATAGTGGCCCAGCACTTCATTGGCGATCGCGAGGCGCTCGTCGAGCGAGAAAAACGGCTTCTTGTTCCTGCTGTCGGCGACCCCGACGATCAGGGTGCCAAACAGGCCCGACGCGCGGCGCACCAAATCTTCATGACCGCGCGTGAGCGGATCGAATGTTCCCGGATAGACAGCAACTACCATTGCGGCTCCTGCAAATGCACCAATAGTAGGGTAGGAGGACCCCATTACTGAGATCCTCCCCCCTAAGAACCGTGCTTGCGACTTTCACCGCACACGGCTCAAGCAAAATAAAAAGTTCCTATATAGGAACCGGCTTCACTACCTTCAAATTAAGGCTATGCACTTGTGCATGACAATTTGGGTGCAATAATACTCGATTTCTAAGAGCATCGGTTCCATGATCCATAGTGTAAACTATATGGTGATCATGCCACCCGGTGTCAAAATCCATCTCATATCCGCACAGCGCACACTTGCCGCCCTGGTCCACATACAGTCGAATCCACTCTTTCCGATAGCGCATGTTTTTCAACATTCGATCCCGGTGCAGTGTCTCGCCGTACATTTCCCAAGTCGGGTCGTAGGGGTTGAACGCCCCTTTGATTTTTATGTGACGCTCAATGGCCGTACCCGAGAGTGAGTACAAATCCATTATCGCCTTACTGTCGTTTTCACTTTTTATGTCACAGGCAAACACCCAGTTGCGGTCGCCAACTGACCGCCAGTACCTTCGGCGAATCCAGTCAGCCCCCTTGGTCGGGTGCCTGCGTTTTGCCCACCGCATAAGTCGCCAGAACAGCAGCGACTCCATGCGTGAGAACGATTGCTTGGCTACAACAGGTGAGTGATATTGTGCCCAACCCCGTAGCATCGGGTTGAGCAGTCGTATCAGGTTCTTCTGCGTCGCCCCTGAATTGTCGCTGATGACGTTCCTGAGCTTTTCATAAAACGCTTTCACGTTCTTTTTACTTGGCTTGATGAGCAGTTTTCCCGAGTATTTTCGGAAATTCCACCCAAGAAAATCGAAGCCATCGTCGATATGCACGATCTTGGTCTTGGCAGGAGCCAGTTTCAGCCCCCTTTTTGCGAGAAATGCCTCCACCCATGGCCGAATTTCGTCAGTGAGCAGCTCTTGTGAAGCCCCTGTGATGACGAAGTCGTCCGCGTATCGTACGACACCAACTTTGAGCTTCCGCGCCTTGCCGATACCCCATTTCGCATTGAGATATGCCATGAGTTCCGCTTCCAGCCCATTCAGCGTCCAGTTTGCAAGTGCAGGGCTGATGATGCCGCCCTGCGGCGTTCCTGTCGTGGTTGCCCTCAATTGCTTGCCCTCGACAACTCCTGCTTTCAACCATTTTTGAAGAATCGATTTGTCAATACGAATGTTGTCGATCATCCAATTGTGGTTAATGTTGTCGAAGAAGCCTTCAATGTCCGTGTCCAGCACCCATACCGCTGAGTCCTTGCGGGACATGCGATTGAATATTTGTGACATTGCGTCGGCAGTAGCGCGGTTTTTCCGAAACCCGTAAGAGTTCTGGTCGCTCACCGTCTCCAAGACCGGATCAAGAGCCAGCAGATGAAGTGCCTGCATTGCTCTGTCACGCATGGTTGGTATACCCAAAGGGCGTAGCTTTCCATTCGATTTTGGGATGTTGACCCTCCGTAGTGGCAGGGGCTGATACCGAGACTTTCTGAGGTTTGCAATTGCTGCGTATTTTTGTTGCGGAGTTTCCCAAAGTTGCCGGTCTACCCCTGCAGTGCGTTTGCCCTGATTTTCCGTCACCCGCTTTACGGCCAGTGCTTTGGCGCAGAACGAGCGTGTCAGCCACCGTTGCAGAGATTTCACCCTGCGCCAGTTGCTTTCCAATGTTGCCTTCGCTAGACGATGCTGCATGACCTTCACATTCTTTTGAATCTTGCGCCAAGAAATGGCGCTCCATTCAGTTGGAATATGCGAGGACGCAGAACCGACCAATTGTTCGATTACTTCCATTGCTGAACCTCGTTAGGTGATGCCTGCCGAGGACGCGATTTCTCCCCGAAGGGATAGAAGCGTCCCTTCGAGGCGTGGATTGTCTATACAGTTGTCTGACGACTATTTCACCAGATGGAAGTCTGCCTGCTTTCGCAGTAGGACAAATTTTGAATCCCTATCCATGCCATTACAGCATGGCATTTGCTTTTTCCATCCTCCCATACCTGCTCCCTCAACAGCTTCCCTTGCAGGTTGCCTGCCGAAACGACCTGTTGTTGCTGGGTCGTACGGCAAGGAATCAGGCTTACCACGTTCCTTGAGATACCAATGCGGTCAGTTGCCCCGCACTTGACCGTTTAGGACTCGTCTTTCCCCCGGTGGTTTGTATGACGACGTATCCCTAGTTCCAACAGGGATATCCAACCACTTACCGTTTTGGTTAAGGCCTATCAGCAGATTTGGCCTTTCAATGCTTACGGGGGTTCCAACGACGATTCACATTACGTTGTCCTTGCGGTACTCACCTAGCCCCTCAACCGCCTTTCTGCTAGCAGTCTCCATCCTGGCACTCGCGTGACTGGAATGCTGGAAAAATCCCAAGGGTGCATTGTCCTTGAAGCTTCACACCCCGCCGTTGCCGGCAACGCATGTTCAAGTAGGTGACGAATGGTCGTGCATTCGGTCGTAGCACCTGATGTTTCGGGTACGACAAGATATCTCAAAGCTTTCGCCTTGCCGCCAGCGGTATTTCCGTAGCAAATTTGTCCTCAGAGTCATTGCTGACTTGCCGTATGCACTCCCCGGTAAGGGAGAATCATGATTTGACGGAATATATTTCCGATTCGTCGTTATTTGGCAACACTCACTCGCTTTTTGAGCAGTACATGACGCGGAAAAGCACACAAAACAGACAAATACTGTGCGTGATCGTTACCGTGAAATCTATTTTGGGTGGGTATTTGAGGTTGACGTATATGACATTCGCTAGGCGAAGTCATACAGCCCACGCTAACATCCTTTGAAAAATCAAGGACTTAGCGCATGTTTGCGGGGTACTTCTCTGGACTTACTACCGCTTAGCGGTGATTTAGCGACACGTGTCGCACTAGAACGCGCATTATGCCTGAAAATCAGGCGCTCTCGGCCCTCTGGCAACCGATCCCGATTCCTGACCGATTTCAAAGCGGCGCTGGCGCCGGCTTGGTTTCGTGCACTTCTTTATTGTAAGCAAGCAAATGAAAGAACACCGTGCCTGCCTTGTCTGCGCGCAGCACTTGCCACGGCGTCATCCATTGTGGCTTTTCTTCACCGGGCCCGTCGAAGGTCAACGGCTGGCCCGATTCGGCATAGACCAGGCCACCCTCGTTCAGCAAGGCGGCCGCCAGGGGCAACGCGCGTATCAGCCAATCCTGCTGATACGGCGGATCGAGGAAGATCAGGTCGAAACGCTGGCCGCGCGACGCCAGCGTTTGCGCGGTGGCCAGCGCATCGCCGCGGATCAATTGCACTTGCTCGGCCTTCAGCTTGGCCTTGACTTCGCCTAGTTGTTCGATCACCGGCGTGTGGGCGTCGACCATCGTCACCGCCAGAGCGCCGCGACTGGCCGCCTCGAAGCCGAGCGCGCCGCTGCCGGCGAACAGATCGAGGCAAACCGCGTCGCTCCAGACGCCATCGCGCAAGTGGTTGATCCAGTTGAACACGGTTTCCCGCACCCGGTCCGGGGTCGGGCGCAGACCGGCCGCCTTCAGCACTGGCAGCGCGGTGCGCTTCCAGATGCCGCCGATGATGCGCACTGCGTTCGAGTGCGGCGGATGGTGCACCGGGATTTTTGCGATCTTCTTTTGCATGGATAATTTCAGGATTTCTGTGGCGGCCACTATACCATGGGGGCATGGCGCCAATGCTGCAGGGGACAGGCTCAACCGGGGAGCGACGGTATCGGCAAATTCGCGCGAAAGTGACCCCGATTGAACCTGTCCCCAGTTTTACATCGTATCTCCGTCAGCGCGCTTCGGCGGCCAGGCTGTTGAAGTCATCAATCCAGCCCTGCATGCGCTCGTGGGCATGGGTTTTCTGGACCGGGGTCGCGATCGCGATCACTTTCAGCACCATCTGCATGGTGGCCGCGTTCGAGGCGTCGAAAAACGCCTGGTGTTCGGATTGCTCGAGGCGCGCAAAGGCATTCTTGATCAAATTCTGGATCAGCGCCTCGGTGGCTTGCTTGCCCATTTTTTCCCGCTGCACCTTGTGCAGCAAGACGATGATGTTTTTCTGGCGCAGCACGCGTTCATCGAGCCAGAGCTGATTATCGAGTGGGCGCGCATCGGACAACGTGCGGATGATCGCTTCCTGTTCCCTGCTGAACGAACCGAACCAGGTTTCAAACTGGTCCAGCGATTTTTCATAGCGTACGTTCTGGCGCTTTTCCGCATTGCCGCTCATGAATTTTTTGCGAAAATCGGCGTTATTCGACGCAAACTTCTTTTCCATGCTGGCGATCTGCGCCGGTTGCAGCGCGCGCGCCAGATCGGCCAGATCGGGCGCGGCCTTGACCAGCAGCACTTCGGTGCTGGCCTTGACGGCGTCGTAATTGGCCAGCAAATCGGCCTGGGTCGGATTGCCTTGCAACTGGCGCTGGCCCGTTTCCAGCAGTTGCACGTAATTTTTCAGCTGCGTCTTGCGGTGCCACGCCAGCAGACCGTCGATGTCTTCGCGGACATCATCTTTTTGCCCCGATGCCAGATCGACATAGCCATTGAGCCACCAGTACAGCAGCGTATCGCCATGGTTGTAGCTGAGCCGGATCGAACTGCAGCCGGTCACCAACACCGTCAGCGCCAGCAGTGCAATCAGCCAGATTCGTGCCACAGGCCTGGCTACAGATCGCGTTGCAGGCCGGGCTATGGGCCGGGCGGCAGAGTCTTGCATGTTAAACTTTGACATAATTTCAACTTATAAAAGATGACCGACCATGAATATTGTGATCCTCGCCGCAGGCATGGGAAAGCGCATGCAATCCGCGCTGCCGAAAGTGCTGCACCCGCTGGCCGGCAAACCGCTCTTGTCGCACGTGATCGCGACCGCGCGCAGCCTGGCGCCAACAAAATTATGCGTGATTTACGGACATGGCGCTGACGCGGTGCTGGAATTGCTCGCCCGCCTCGATGGCGCAAGCGGTGCAGCGGCTGAAAAAATCGCCGCCGCATTGCAAGAACCACAACTGGGTACCGGCCACGCGGTGATGCAGGCGCTGCCGCTGCTGGATGACGATGTACCGACGCTGATCCTGTACGGCGATGTACCATTGACAACGACGGCATCGCTGCAGCGCCTGCTGGATGCAGCCGGCAGCGACCAGCTCGGCATCCTGACCGTGGTGCAGGATAATCCGTTCGGCCTTGGGCGCATCGTGCGCGCCGATGGCCATATCGTCGCCATCGTCGAAGAAAAGGATGCCAGTTCCGAGCAGCGCCAGATCAAGGAAATCAACAGCGGCATCATCGTCGCGCCGACCGCGCACCTGAAAAAATGGCTGGCCGCGTTATCGAACGACAATGCGCAGCGCGAGTATTACCTCACCGATATCGTCGCGCAAGCGGTGCAGGATGGCGTGGCGGTGGTATCGGCCCAGCCGGGTGCGCAGTGGGAAG
>CANFGA010000182.1 GCA_947446335.1 Oxalobacteraceae bacterium
CGATGATGCCGGCAGCCCACCCGGTTGCATGATGCGCTTTATTGGATGCCATGTTGAGGTGAAACACTTTACAGGTGATGCGAACGGTGAAGAAGACATGTATAGATATACAGTTGTGAATATACAGTCAAATCGCGTTGCAAGCAGGGTGGCAGTGGCATTTTGATGAAAAAATCAGGTCAAAAAATGGTTTTTAACCGGATATACTGTTTTCGGCCTGATTTTATTGTGCATCTGGCCATACCGCTGCAAACAGCGTGCATCTTGCCGAAGCCTGGGTCGCACTTGAAGTCGTGTGCGCTGGTGCGCAATACACGTTGCGCCATTGAAAAAGGCCAGCACCGCGTCGCGCGGTGCTGGCCTTTCGGACCGGATCGAGGCCAGGTGTTACCGGTCTATTTTTTGCCTGCTTTGGCGCTGCTCTTGGCTGGCGTCACTTGCGCTGACGCCTTTGCGATCTCGGCTTCGACGGCTTGCACCGCTTCCTTGGTCGCCTTGCTCACTTGTTCGTAACCGTTGAAGGCATTGTCGATCGCCGCCTTGACGATGGCGACCGCGTTTTCGGAACCGGGGCGCACATTCTGGGTCACGTCATAGATCAGCGCGCTCAAATTGCTTTTCGCTTCGGCCAGATGGGCGTCGGCAGCGACAGTGAATTCCTTGTGGATATCCTTCATGATATCGCTCAATTGCTGGTTGTAGGCGGCAGCTCCCGCCAGACCCGGCTGCGCTTGCGCTGCAGCGAGCGCCAGCGCCGCTTTCGGATCCTTGACCTGGCTCATTTCCTTGCCGGCGGCAAGCGATTCCTCGACCTGTGATTTGGCCGTGGCCAGATTCAGGGCCAGCACTTGTTCGACGCCCTGAACCGCCTTGCTGGTCAGCGCATTGAAGGTCATCAGTTGAAATTCAAAAAGACTTTTTGTGGCAGATGCAAATTGTTCGGGATTGGTAAACATGCAGTTCTCCTCCGGTTTGAATGGGTGCGGCTGAACTTCTTTGCGGTTCTGGTCTGGCTGGTGCTGGTCTTATTATTTAGCAAGCGCAGGTTTTGTGCAATGGCTATCTTGATAGGGGCCATGCGCCTTTTCCCAGCCGGGGCCCAGTGGTGTTTGCGAGCAGGCGAGGGCGCCGTCGACCTTGCTGCGCCACTGGTACCAGGATGCCGGTGCCGCTGCCGATGCGCCGCACGCGAAGAGGCAGATGCATGCCAGCAGCATCTTCCTTGGTTTGTCGAGCATGATGAACTCCCTTCACAAGTGCAGGTCTGCGCTGATTATACAAAGATCGTGCATCGGGTTCGGGGTTGCGCTGCTTTTCGAGGGGGGTGTCTGCGCGGGCGTCGATGGATGGGCCAAGAAAAAAGCCGCACACTCGTGAGAGTGTGCGGCTTTTTCTTTACTACATGTTGGGTAGTGGTGCCCACGGAGGGACTCGAACCCCCACACCTTACGGCACATGGACCTGAACCATGCGCGTCTACCAATTCCGCCACGTGGGCAAACAGCCTTTTGGGGCTCTCGGTAGCACCGAGGCACGCATCATAACCGTTGGCGCCCGATTTGGTCAATGACAATTTTTCATCGTTGGCGAACAGGAAGAAAGAGCGATGCAAATGAAAAAACGCCGCAAGCTTGTCAAGGCTTGCGGCGTTTTCTTTACTGCTTATTCGGTAGATGGTGCCCACGGAGGGACTCGAACCCCCACACCTTACGGCACATGGACCTGAACCATGCGCGTCTACCAATTCCGCCACGTGGGCATTCTTGCTGCAACTGCCGGCATTATATCTGCCTGAAGAGTTTTGCGCCAGATGAACTTTCGCTCCTTGCTGCACATCGACTCCTGTTTTGCTTTTCTCGTTTTCAACTTGCGCTGTCTGCGAGAGAAAAGAGTATATATCAATATTGCAAAATGTCAATTGACGCGGTCATTTTTTTAAAAAATGGCGTGCGTTAGGTAAACCGCGCCGACCTCCGGTACACTACGGGCTACGTTTGTCCTCCGTGTCAATCTTGATGGCGTCAGTTCGCGTGACGACACCGATCTGCGACTGTCAATAATAACCATAGAAATACTCTTGAGCCAACATACCCACACCATTCCCAGCCGGGAGGAAATTCTCGGTATTTTCCGCAGCGCCAAGGCGCCGCTGGACACGGATGCACTTGCGCGCGCGCTTGACGTCAACCCCGAATCGACCGATGTTCTGCTGCGCCGGCTCAATGCCATGGCGCGCGACGGCCAGTTGCAGCCCGGCGTGGACGGCATGTTCTCGTTGGCCGAGCAACCTGGCTTTGTCGCCGGGCGCGTCAGCAGCCATCGCGACGGCTTCGGTTTCGTGATTCCGGACGATGCCAGCGACGACCTGTTCCTGTCCGAAAAAGAAATGCAAAAAGTCTTGCACGGTGACCGTGTGTTGGCGCGCGTGACCGGCACCGACCGCCGCGGCCGACCGGAAGGCACGATCGTCGAAGTCGTGACCCGCGCCAACAGCCATATCATCGGACGCTTGATCAATGAAAGCGGGACTTGGGTCGTGGCGCCGGAAGACAAGCGCATCAGCCAGGACATCCTGGTCAGCGGCACCACCGCCAAGGCCAAGGCTGGCCAGATCGTCAGCATCGAATTGACCGAGCAGCCATCGCGCTTCAAGCAGCCGGTAGGGCGCATCGTCGAAGTGCTGGGCGAACTCGATGATCCAGGGATGGAAATCGAAATCGCGGTGCGCAAATTCGGCGTCCCGCATCTGTTTTCGGCGCCGGCGCTCAAGCAAGCGACCAAGTTGCCAACCGAAGTGCATGACGCCGACTTGCAAGAGCGGGTCGATTTGCGCGATGTGCCGATGGTCACGATCGACGGCGAAGATGCGCGCGATTTCGATGATGCGGTGTATTGTGAAAAAGTCAAAGTCGGGCGCGCCAACTGTTTCCGCCTGATCGTCGCCATTGCCGACGTCAGCCACTATGTCAAGCCCGGCGACGCGCTCGACATCGATGCGCTCGAGCGCAGCACCTCGGTCTATTTTCCGCGCCGCGTGATTCCCATGCTGCCGGAGAAACTGTCGAACGGGCTGTGTTCGCTCAATCCGGCGGTCGACCGTTTGACGCTGGTTTGCGATGCAGTCATCAGCGACAAGGGCGACATCAAGGCTTACCAGTTCTACCCCGCCGTGATCCATTCGGCAGCGCGCCTGACCTACGATCAGGTCGCCGATGCGCTGGCCAATCCGGCCGGAGCCGAAGCCCAGCGCCGCGCGCAAGTCATGCCGCATTTGAAAGATTTGAATCAAGTCTACCTGGCGCTGCTGCAAGCGCGCAGCGTACGCGGCGCGATCGATTTCGAGACCACGGAAACCTATATTGTTGCCAATGCCAACGGCAAGATCGAAAAGATCATTCCGCGCACCCGCAACGATGCGCACAAGATCATCGAGGAATGCATGCTGGCGGCCAACGTGTGCGCGGCCGACTTGCTGCTGCGTCACAAGCATCCCGGCACCTATCGCATCCATGCCAGTCCGACCAAGGAAAAGCTGAACCAGGTGCGCACTTTCCTGAAGCAGATGGGCTTGAATCTGGGCGGCGGCGATACCCCGTCGGCCTCCGATTACGCCGAACTGATGAAGAAAGTAAAGCCGCGCCCGGATGCGGCGCTGCTGCAAACGATGTTGCTGCGTTCGATGCAGCAAGCCGTCTACAGCCCCGACAACATCGGCCATTTCGGCTTGGCGTATGAAGCGTACGCGCATTTCACCAGCCCGATCCGGCGCTATCCCGACTTGCTGACGCACCGCGCGATCAAGGCGATCTTGCAAGGCAAGCGCTATGAGCCGAAGATCGCCAACGTCGGCGGCTTGAACACCAATGTGTCGAACGCGACGCGCAAGCAGCAAGCGCGCGACAAGGCTGAAGGCAAGCAAAAGCAAGCCGCCGACCTGACCATCTGGGATGCGCTGGGCGTGCATTGCTCGGCCAACGAGCGGCGCGCCGACGAAGCGTCGCGCGATGTCGAAGCCTGGCTCAAGTGCTATTTCATGCAAGACAAGCTGGGCGAGGAATTCACCGGTGTCATCACCGGCGTGACCACCTTCGGCATTTTCGTGCAGCTCGACGAACTGTATGTCGAAGGCCTGGTCCATGTGACCGAACTAGGCACCGATTACTTCCAGTACGACGATGCGCGCCACGAATTACGCGGCGAACGCAGCGGCAAGCGCTACCAGTTGACCGATCGCGTCAGCGTGCAAGTGGTGCGCGTCGATCTCGAGTCGCGCAAGATCGATCTGCGCTTGGCTGGTGCCGAAGCCGCCGATGGCCAGTCCGATGGTTCTGGCGTCGCAGGCAAATCGGGCAAGTCGAACAAGCCCGGCAAGGGCAACGCGCCAGCCATGGTCAAGCCGGGTCCGAAAACCCAGTCACGCTTCGATGGCAAGGCGAGCGAGGGTGCTCGCTCCGGCAAACCTCGGCACGGCAGCACAGGCCCCGGCACCGGCGCAAGCAAACCTGTTTCAAAATCTGGCAAGAAGAAGCGATAGCACATGAAGAACAAGATGATATTTGGGTTCCACGCGGTGACCTCGCGTTTGCGTCACGAGGCTCAATCAGTGGAAGAAATTTTTGTCGATGCCGGTCGCACCGACCGCCGCATGCAAGACCTGGTTGCTGCCGCGAAAGCGGTGGGCGTGCGCGTGATGCCGGTCGATTCGGCGCGCCTCGACAAGATCGTCGGCACCCGCCGCCACCAGGGCGTGATCGCGTTCGCGGCCGAACTGGCGCTGGCGCGCAACCTCGATGAATTGCTCGATGCGATCGACGGTCCGCCGCTGCTCTTGGTGCTCGACGGGATCACCGATCCGCACAATCTGGGCGCCTGCTTGCGCGTGGCCGACGGCGTGGGCGCCCATGCGGTGATCGTGCCGAAAGACCGTGCAGTGGGCTTGAATGCGACGGCGGCCAAGGTTGCCAGCGGCGCCGCCGAGACCGTGCCTTACATCACCGTCACCAACTTGGCGCGCACCTTGCGCGAATTGAAGGAACGCGACATCTGGCTGATCGGCACCAGCGACGATGGCGAAAAAGGCTTGTACGAAGCCGATTTCACCGGGCCGACCGCGCTGGTGATGGGTTCGGAAGGCGAGGGCATGCGCCGCTTGACGCGCGAAACTTGCGACATGCTGGTCAGCATCCCGATGTTCGGTTCGGTCGAAAGCCTGAATGTGTCGGTTGCTGCCGGCGTCTGCCTGTACGAAGCGCGCCGCCAGCGCATCGCCCGGGAAGGCTGATCGCGCAGATTCAGTCGTTGGCATGAGGGGGACAGGTTCGATTGCGAACCTGTCCCCTTCTGTTTTAATGTGTCCCCTTATTGTCAATCTCCTGCAGCCAAGCGCGCAATCGGCTAACATGATGTCCCATTGACCAATTCGATAGCCTCATGTTCCATCTCCTGCGCGAAGACATCAACAGCATCATAGAACGCGACCCTGCGGCGCGCAACAGTTGGGAAGTGCTCACTTGCTATCCAGGCTTTCAGGCCGTCATGATGCATTGCTGGGCTGCATGGTGCTGGGCGCATGGGATGAAATGGCTGGGCCGCTTCATCTCCTATCTGGCGCGCATCATCACCGGCATTGAAATTCACCCTGGCGCCACGATCGGACGCCGCGTGTTCATCGACCATGGCTTCGGCGTTGTCATCGGCGAAACTGCGATCGTCGGTGACGATTGCACGATTTACCAGGGCGTGACGCTCGGCGGCACCTCGCTCACCAGCGGCTTGAAGCGCCATCCCACGCTCGGGCGCGGTGTCATCGTCGGCGCCGGCGCCAAGGTGCTGGGCAGTTTCACGATCGGCGACTATGCCAAGGTCGGCTCCAATGCCGTGCTGCTGAAGGCGGTGCCGCCCGGCGCAACGGCGGTCGGCAATCCGGCCCACATCATCCAGAAATCGAAGGCCCAGGACGAGGCCAGCGCCGGCTTGTTCGCCGCCTACGGCGTCACACCGGGTGGCGACGATCCCTTGTCGAAGGCATTGCAGGGCTTGATCGGCCGTGCCGTACTGCAAGAACAACAGATCGAGCGCATCGTCGGCAGCATGAAGGCGGCCGGCATCATGTGTCAGAGTTTGCCCGAGTGCGATAAGTTCGACCCGGCACAATTGAAAAAATTGGTGGATTAAGGATGGCAAGCATGGAATTGACAGCGATGGACAAGGGCCCCGAAGGGGTTGCCGTGCTCGACACGTTCGAAATCCGGGTACTGGCTGTGATGGCTGAAAAGGAAGCGACAACGCCGGACAATTATCCGATGTCGCTCAATGCGATCACCAATGGCTGCAACCAATTGTCGAGCCGCGACCCGGTGATGGCCTTGTCGGAAGAGACGGTGCAAGACGTATTGCAGCGCTTGATGCAGCGCAAGTTTGTCAACGGCATCACGCAAGCGGGTGCCCGCGTGACCAAGTACGAGCACCGTATGCGCGTGAAATGGTCGCTGGAGCAAGACAAGCTGGCGATCATGACGATCTTGATGCTGCGCGGCTTGCAAACGGCAGGCGAAATCCGTACCCGCAGCGGGCGCTTGCATGAATTTCGTTCGGTTGCCGATGTCGAAACCG
>CANFGA010000183.1 GCA_947446335.1 Oxalobacteraceae bacterium
AGCAGACAGGGCCGGGTGCGGTTGGCGTAGACGCTGTCTTCGCACGAGCGCAGCATGAACACCTTTTGCAAAATCTGCACCGATTCCTTGACCGCCCACACGCTCGGAAAAGGCCCGAAATATTGACTCTTCTTGTCGATTGCGCCGCGGTACACCATCATCCGCGGCACCGCTTCGCCGGTGATCTTCAGGTAGGGATAGGTCTTGTCATCGCGAAACAGGATGTTGAAGCGCGGCTGCAGTTTCTTGATCAGGTTGTTTTCCAGGATCAAGGCCTCGGCCTCGCTGTGCGTGACCGTCGTTTCCAGGCGCGCGATGCGCTCGACCATCATCGCGATGCGCGCACTGGACAGGTTTTTCTGGAAATAACTCGATACGCGCTTTTTCAGATCGCGCGCCTTGCCCACATACAACACCGCATCTTGCGCGTCGAAATAGCGGTACACGCCGGGCAGGTTGGGCAACTTGGCGACGGTGGCCAGCACCTGCGCGCGCGCAGCATTGGGTTCAGGCTCAGTATCGGGTTCAGGCGGGGTCGCCGCGGTCTGGTTCGCTTCAGTCATGCTTTTGCTTGATTTCCTGTTTCAGTGCGTCTGTTCGACGATCACGAAGGCGACCGCGTATTCATCTTCATCGCTCAGCGTCACTTGCGCGCTCAAGCCATGCTGGAGCATGAATTGTTCCAATGCGCCGCTGCAGACGATGACCGGTTTGCCGCTGGGCGCGTTTTGCACCTGCGCCGCGCGCCATGTCATCGGCATGTGCAAACCGAGGCCGATAGCTTTCGAAAACGCTTCCTTGGCAGCAAAACGGGTGGCCAGAAAGCGCAGCCCGCGCTGCGCATGTCGTTCGCTGCGCACACGGTAAGTGTGCAGCTCTTCTGGCCCGAGTATTTTGGCGGCAAAGCGCTCGCCATGGCGCGCCAAGGCTTGCTCTATGCGCGCAATCTTGCAAATATCGGTGCCGATGCCGTAGATCATCGCGCCCGTCCTGTTGCCGCGAGGCGCGCCGTCGTGATGATCGCCTTCATCTCGCGCACCGCATTTTCCCAACCGGCGAACACCGCGTGGGCGACGATCGCATGGCCGATATTGAGCTCGGCAATCTCAGCAATGGCCGCGATCGGCTGCACGTTCGTGTAATGCAAACCGTGGCCGGCATTCACCTTCAATCCGCGCTGCACGCCGAGCAAGACGCCAGCCTGGATCCGTTCGAGTTCATGCTGCAAGGTTGCTGGCCCGGCATCGGCGTAGCGCCCGGTATGCAATTCGATGACCGGCGCACCCGCCTCGGCAGCTGCGGCGATCTGGCCCGCATCGGCATCGATGAACAGGCTCACGCGGATGCCCTCGCCTTGCAATTGCTTGATCGCGGCCTGGACCTGGTCAAAATAGCGCACCACGTCGAGGCCGCCTTCGGTCGTCACTTCCTCGCGCCGCTCGGGTACCAGGCACACGTCCTGCGGCTTGATGTGGCAGGCGAAATCGATCATCTCTTGCGTGACAGCCGCCTCCAGATTCATCCGGGTCAGCAATTGCGGCGCCAGCGCGATGACGTCAGCGTCCTTGATGTGGCGCCGGTCTTCGCGCAAGTGCAGCGTGATCGCATCAGCGCCGGCCTGTTCGGCCAGCAACGCTGCGCGGATCGGGTCGGGATAGGCAGTGCCGCGCGCATTGCGCAGCGTTGCGATGTGGTCGATATTGACGCCGAGGTCGATGACCGGGCCGGATGGTTGCAAGAAGCTCATGATGGGATGCCGTTCAAAGGGTGGAATAATGAATGGAATGATGGATCAGATAATCAATGATATGGGGCCATTTCATAGCTGCATCAAGTCGATCAGGATCTGGCGCGTGTTGAGCGGTGCGCCGCCCAATTGATGCGCCAGCAAAAAGCGCATCAGATGCTTGCTCTGGGTTTGCGTCGCGCCGGCGCCGTAGTCGCCGCGCTCCATGTCGAGCAGCGTCTGGCCGAGGACGCGTGGCCAGACATCGGCAGCGCACGCAGGGCGCGGACCGCGCTCGGGATCGACGACGTAGTGTTGCTGCGGATCGACCGCCAGCCGGGTCGCGGTGCAGGTCGTCAAATCGGTCGCCACGCCGGTCTCTTTCAACAGCGCACGTTCGAATTTGCGCAGCACGATCGGCGCGGACTCGCCGTGCGCCAACTGGTTCAGCGCAGCCACGTAATGGTCGAACAGGCGCGCATGAGGATCGTCGCGTGCGAGCAGCTTGACCAGCAGTTCGTTCAGGTAAAAGCCGCACAGCAGCGCGGTCTTTTCCAGCGGCAGCATGCCGCCGACCCACTCGGCCCCGGTCAAGGTGCGCAGCTCGGATTTGCCGGTCCAGCTCACCGACAAGGGCTGGAAGGTTTGCAACACGCCGCGCAGCGCAGAGTGGGGCCGCTTGGCGCCCTTCGCGATCAGCGCCACGCGGCCATGGTCGCGCGAAAACATGTCGATGATCAGACTGGTTTCCTTGTACGGATAGCTGTGCAGCACGAAACCGGGCTGGCCGGCGATCCTGCCGCGGGCACCCGCTTGCAGCGCGCTGGTGGGCGCACGCCGGTCCCCGCTCGCCGGCGCGAGCAAGGCCTTACTCGTAACCGTAGGCGCGCAAACCGGCTTCATTGTCGGCCCAGCCGGACTTGACCTTGATCCAGATTTCCAGATAAACCGGGCCGCCGAACAGCTTTTCCATGTCGAGCCGGGCCTGGGTCGATACTTCTTTCAGGCGCGCGCCCTTGTTGCCGATGATCATGGACTTGTGCGTGTCGCGTTCGACCAGAATGGCGGCAAACACACGCCGCAGATTGCCTTCCTGTTCGAATTTCTCGATCAGGACCGTGCTGGTGTAAGGCAACTCATCGCCGACGAAACGGAACAGCTTTTCGCGCACGATCTCGGAGGCGAGGAATTTCTCGCTGCGGTCGGTGATGTCATCCGGCCCGAAGATGGGCTGATTTTCCGGCATGAAACGCTTGATCTCGCCTTGCAGCGCATCGAGCTGGAAGCGCAGCTTGGCCGACACCGGGATGATGGCGGCAAAATCGAATTTGGCAGCGATCTGCTGGACGAATGGCAACAGCACGGCCTTGTCCTTGACCCGGTCCGACTTGTTGATAACCAGAATGCACGGCACCTCTTTAGGCAGCAGTTCAAGCACTTGCTGATCGGCCGGGCCAAAGGTGCCCGCCTCGATGATGTACAAGATCACGTCGGACGAAATGAGCGTATTGGTGACGGTCTTGTTGAGCGTCTTGTTCAGTGCATTCGAATGGCGGGTCTGGAAACCTGGCGTATCGACATAGATGAATTGCGCATCCTCGACGGTCTGGATGCCAGTGATGCGATGGCGCGTGGTTTGTGCCTTGCGCGACGTGATGCTGACCTTGGCGCCGATCAGCGCATTCATCAGTGTCGATTTGCCCACATTGGGGCGACCCACGATGGCGATATAGCCACAGCGGAAGTTGGCGGGCATGGGAGCGGTTATCATGGTTGGTTCTGTTTTGATTGATGTTCGTGGGGGGCTGCGGGTGCAGGAGCTGAAGCCGCAGCAGGTGCGCCATGGATGGCGGCGATGCCAGCCAAGGTCAGCTGGGCCGGGCGCGGCTTGGACTTGCGGCCGGCATGGGGCGCTTTCAGCATGGCCGCTTCAGCCGCTGCGAGCGCGAGCTTGGCTGCCGCCTGCTCGCCGGCACGCCGGCTGCCGCCGTGGCCGTGAACCTGGATGCCGAGCTTGGGTACCAGGCATTCGATTTCAAACTCCTGGCTGTGCGCGGCGCCGTGGGTGGCGACGACGTTATACAGCGGCAGCGATATTTTCTTGCTTTGCAAAAATTCCTGCAGCAGTGTCTTGGCATCCTTGCCCAGCGTTTGCGGATCGACCGAGTCGAGGATCGGAATGTAAAAGGATCGGATCACGGTGCGCGCGGCGTCGAAGCCGGTGTCGAGAAAGATCGCGCCCAGCAGCGCCTCGAGCGTATCGGCCAGGATCGATGGACGCCGGAACCCGCCCGATTTCAATTCGCCTTCGCCCAGGCGCAGGAACTGCGACAATTCCAGCGTTTGGGCAATTTCATACAGCGCTTGCTGCTTGACCAGATTGGCGCGCAGGCGCGACAGATCGCCCTCGTCGATGCTCTGAAAACGCTCATACAGGATGTCGGCGACGACGCAATTGAGCACGGAATCGCCCAGAAACTCCAGCCGTTCATTATGCAAACTGCTGTGGCTACGATGCGTCAAGGCTTGCTGCAACAAGCCGGCATCCTGGAACGTATAACGTAGGCGGGTTTGCAATAACTGAAGTTTCATTGTCGATTCTAGGTAAATGTGAGTTCTGGATAAATATTAATTATAGGCAAACAAGGCAAGCAGCCAATCGGCGTGCCGATCAAACCGGTCGGGCCTGACTATTTCGCGGTCGAACCGGCATAGTCCAGCAGCAAACTGGCCGGACCCACCAGCGCAATTTTCTTTTCGTAAGCGAAGCTCACTTCGATCTGGCCGCCGTCGCTGTCGATGACCAGATCCTTGCCGGAAATCGATTCGATGTAAGAGGCACTGGCATTCTTGTCGAAGGCACTGCGGATCTCGCGGGCGGTGCCGCCAGCGGCCTTGGCCGCGACAATCGCCGTCGAAATGGCGCGATACTCGATGTAGGTGGGGAGGATCTTGAAGCCTAACAACACCAGCAGCGCCAGCATGGCGAGTGTAACGATCAAACCAACCAGCGACATTCCACGCTGCCTGGCCAACAACCTGGCCGATCGGTCAGTCAAACGGTGTGCAGTCATCTCATCAGCCATATTGCGTGCGCCCATGTGCTTCCCCTTACCGTATGCCGCCGATCCGCTTCAGGTTACCCAGGTTCATCCAGACGAAAAATGCCTTGCCGACGATATTCTCATTGGGGACGAAACCCCAGTAACGGCTGTCCGCGCTATTGTCGCGGTTGTCGCCCATCATGAAATAATTTCCGGCTGGAACAACACAGCTGAAACCGCTGCCGTCGTACTGATAGGTACAGGCGTCACGCGAGGGGAAATCCCTGACCTCGGAAGGATTCAGGCTAGGCGTACCCTCGTTGTTCAATATCCGGTGCTGCACCCCGTTCAAGTTCTCGGTCAATTGCTTATAGTAAACTGGCCGCTCGTCGTCGAGATAGTCATCGAGTGCAGTGTACTCCACCGCATTGCCATTGACCGTCAAGCGCTTGTCCTTGTAAGTGATTTTATCACCCGGCACGCCAACGACGCGCTTGATGTAGTCTTGCGTCATGTCGCGCGGATACTTGAACACCATCACGTCGCCGCGCTGCGGGTCGTTCAGATCGATCACCTTCTTGTTGATGATCGGCAAACGGATACCATACGTAAACTTGTTGACCAGGATCAGGTCGCCGACCAGCAGCGTCGGCACCATCGACGACGATGGAATCTTGAACGGCTCGTACAGGAACGAGCGCAGCACGAACACCAGCGCGATCACGGGAAAGAAGCTGCCCGAGTATTCGACCCAGGTCGGTTGGCGCAGCAGCGACGCTTCGATCCGGGCGCGACTGCCGTCGTGATCGACCTTCACGCCATCGGCGCTCAGTTTGGCGTTGCGGGCATCGATATCGGCCAGTGCCCGGTCGGCGGCGATGCGGCGCTGGGGCGCCAGGTAAAACACATCGAGGCACCAGACGATGCCGGTCAGCACCATCAGCACGAACAGGATCAAGGCGAAATTGCCCAGGATCATTTGCAGGTTCATTGATTGTCCACTTGTTTGTTATCCACTTATTTGTCGTCCACTTGCAAGATGGCCAGGAAAGCTTCTTGTGGAATCTCGACCGAGCCCACCTGCTTCATCCGCTTCTTGCCGGCCTTTTGTTTTTCGAGCAATTTCTTCTTGCGGCTGATGTCGCCGCCATAGCATTTCGCCAGCACGTTCTTGCGCAGCGCCTTGACGTTTTCACGCGAAATGATGTTGGAACCGATCGTGGCCTGGATCGCCACGTCGAACATCTGGCGCGGAATCAGTTCGCGCATCTTGGCCGCGACCGCGCGACCGCGGTACTGGCTGTTCGAACGGTGCACGATGATGGCCAGCGCATCGACGCGCTCGCTGTTGATCAGCATGTCGACCTTGACGACATCGGCGGCGCGGTATTCCTTGAACTCGTAATCCATCGACGCATAACCGCGCGAGGTCGATTTCAGCTTGTCGAAGAAATCGAGGACGATCTCGGCCATCGGCATTTCATAGACCAGTTTGACCTGGCGGCCGTGGTAACTCATGTCCATCTGGATGCCGCGCTTGGCGATGCACAAGGTGATCACCGAGCCCACGTATTCCTGTGGCATGTACAAGTTGACGGTCACGATCGGCTCGCGCACTTCCTCGATGCGCGACGGGTCGGGCATCTTGGACGGGTTGTCGACATTGATCACCGTGCCGTCGCGCTGCACCACTTCATAAACCACGGTCGGCGCCGTCGTGATCAAGTCCATGTCGCATTCGCGCTCCAGGCGTTCCTGGACGATTTCCATGTGCAGCAGTCCGAGGAAACCGCAGCGAAAACCGAAGCCCAGCGCCTGCGATACTTCCGGCTCGTAC
>CANFGA010000184.1 GCA_947446335.1 Oxalobacteraceae bacterium
CGGACTTGACATGAGTGCAAGGATGAGCTGGCGCAGGCTGTGGCGCTGCCTGACCTGTTTGCTGCTGCCGATCTGGCTGCTGGCAACGGCCCAGGCTGGCGTCCTGACGCGCGAGGCGCTGGTCGAGCGCTTTCCGTCGCCGTTCATCGTCGGTGAAAAGGATGCGGCGCTGCCGGTCTGGCCGATCTTCAAGAAAAACATGACGTCGACCGATCTGGCCGCCTATGTGTTCGAATCGGTCGATTTTGCGCCTATTCCGGGCTTTTCTGGCGTGCCGATGAATCTCTTGATCGCGCTCGACCCAGCCGGCGTGTTCGTCGAGGTCCAGGTGCTGTCGCACCACGAACCGGTGTTTCTCGATGGCCTCGGGCCAGCGCCGCTGTTCAAGTTCGTCAGCCAGTACCAGGGGCTGTCGCTGAAACAAAATATCAAGATCACCACCGGCGGCATGAATGGCTCGAAGCAGGAAGGCGCCAATGCCTATATCGACGGCGTCTCGAAAGCGACCGCATCGGTGCGGATACTGAACCAGAGCGCCTTGTCGTCGGCACTGAAGGTAGCCCGCAAAAAACTGGGCTTTGCCGAAGGGCGCGATCCGGACCTGATCGCCCGCATCAAGCCGGACAAATTCGAGCTGCTCGATGTCGCGGCACTGCGCCAGCAGGGTCTGCTGCAGCGGGTGACGCTGTCGAACCGCGAGATGGAGCAAGCCTATGCCGGATCCAACGGGGCCGGGCTCGATGCCATCGCGCTGGCCAAGCCAGGCGAAAGCTTCATCGACATGGACGTGAGCTATGTGTCGGTGCCCACTGTGGGGCGCAACCTGCTGGGCGAGGCCGGTTGGGCCAAACTGAAGGCCAGGCTGGAGCCGGGCGACCATGCGGTCATGATGGTGTCGCGCGGGCGTTACGGCGTGGTCGGCGACGATTTCACGCGCGGCGCGGTGCCGGATCGCCTGGCGTTGAAGCAAGGCGAACTGCCGATCGAAATCCGCGATCTCGATCTCGATGTGACCTTGGCGGCCCAGCTCGGCACGACAGCGGGCACGCTGAAGATCTTCAGGGTCATCAGCCAATCCGGGCTGGACCCGGCGCTGCCGCTGGAATTCTATCTGCACGTGACGCGCAACAAGGGGATGATTTATCCCGAACGGATCAGCCGCGATGTTCGTTTTGCGGTGACGTTGCCGGCGCAATTTTATGTCGCGGCGCAGCCCGACAACAAGACCTGGCACAGCATCTGGCAGCAACGCTGGTGGGAAATCGCGCTGCTGCTCGCCGCACTGCTGCTGCTGTCGGTGGCGCTGACGTTGCAAAAGAAACTGAGCGCCAACGAGCGGCGCCTTGTCTGGTTTCGCCGCGCTTTCCTGCTGTTTACGGCGATCTTCATCGGCTGGTATGCGCAAGGCCAGCTCTCGATCGTCAACATCACCAGCGTGGTACAGGCGTTGATGGCCGGGCGCAGCCTCGAATTCATGATGTATGACCCGATGACGGTGACCTTGTGGACTTTCGTGCTGATTTCGCTGTTCATCTGGGGCCGCGGCACGTTTTGCGGCTGGCTGTGCCCGTTCGGCGCATTGCAGGAATTCACCGGCAAACTGGCGCAGGCATTGAAAATCCCGCAACTGGTGATCAAGACCAGCACCGATGCCAAGCTCAAGCTGGTGAAATACAGCGTGCTGGCGGCCATTCTGGGCAGCGCCTTCTTTTCAGCCGGATTGACCGACAAACTGGTCGAGGCCGAACCGTTCAAGACCGCGATCACGCTCAACTTCATCCGCTCCTGGCCGTTTGTCGCCTATGCCGTCGGTTTGCTGCTGGCCTCGATGTTCGTCTACAAATTCTTTTGCCGCTACCTGTGCCCGTTCGGCGCCGGCCTGGCGGTGCTGGGACGCTTTCGGATACTCGACTGGCTGCCGCGCCGGGCCGCCTGCGGCACGCCTTGCCAGACTTGCCGTCACAGTTGCGAATACAAGGCGATCCGCCCCAATGGAACGATCGCTTACGATGATTGCTTTCAATGCCTAGATTGCGTCGTCATTTATGAAAGCGACGAGCGCTGCGCGCCGCTGATGCTGGAAAAGAAGCGCGCGCGCATCATACCGATCGCGCCCACAAGCGGAGGTGCACAATGAAGCGGCGGACATTGCTGGCAGCAAGCCTGGGCCTGGGTGGTCTGGGCTTGGCTGGTTTTGGCTTGCAACGGCAAGATGGCGCGCAACTGATCAGCGGCGCCGCCCTCGCATTTGGCACCACGATTTCGATCCAGGTTGTGCATGGCGACCGGCGTCAGGGGGAACTGGCGATCGAAGAGGCGCTCGCCGCAGCCATCCATATCGATCGCCTGATGACGCTGCACCGGCCAGACAGTCAAGTTGCACGCTTGAACCGCGATGGCTATTTGGCGCGCCCGGATCCGCATCTGCTGACGGTGCTGGCCAGCGCACAGCAGCTGTCTCAGGCCACCGATGGCGCCTTCGACATCACGGTGCAACCGCTGTGGCACGCCTACAGTACTGCCGCTGCAAGTTCTGGCTTGCCCGATGAGCATCAGCGTCGTAGCGCGATGGCGCTGGTCGACTACCGGCAACTGGCGTTCGACCGGGACCGTGTCGCATTGCTGCAACCGGGGATGGCCATCACGCTCAACGGTATTGCACAGGGCCATGCGGTCGATGTCGCGCGCGCCGCGCTGCTTGGGCGCGGTATCCGTCATGCCTTGCTCGATACCGGCGAATTCGCGGCGCACGGGCGCAAGGGTGGCCAGCAGGATTGGACCATCGGCATCCGCGACCCGCGCAACCCGCAGGCGCTCGCCGGCGTGCTGGCGCCGCTTGCGCGCTGCGTCGCCACCTCGGGCGACTATGAAACAACCTTCACGCCTGATTTCGTGCACCATCACATCTTCGATCCGGCTAGCGGCGATTCGCCGGGCCAATTGGCCAGCGCGACAGTGCTCGCTGCCACCGGCTTGCAAGCGGACGGCTGGTCGACCGCATTGATGGTGCTGGGCGCCGAAAAAGGATGGGCGCTGGTCTCAAAGCTGGCCAATGTCGACGTGCTGTTGATCGGCAAGGATGGCCGCCAGTGGCGCACTGCCGGCTGGCCGGCCTGAAGCCCGGCGGCGGAATTCCACCTCGACAATGCGCGCATGCAGTAGACTGCGAACAGTATTGTAAAAAGGTTACCACATGATGATATCAGCGCTACCCGCATTGACGCTGCCCAGCTTTCCCGTCGAAATTCTGCGTGCGCGCTGCGCAACGTGCAGCATGCACCAGCTTTGTTTGCCGATGGGTCTTGACATGGCCGACATGGACCGACTCGACCAGATCATCGGACGCCGCCGCAAGGTCGCGCGCGGCGCGACCCTGTTTCGGATCGGCGATCCCTTCGTCAGCCTGTATGCGATCCGCCTGGGCCACTTCAAGACTTACCAGATCAATCCGAACGGCGAAGAGCAAGTCACCGGTTTCCAGATGGGGGGCGAATTGCTGGGCATGGATGCGATCAGCGCCGATCGCCATCACTGCAATTCGGTGGCGCTGGAAGACAGCGATGTCTGTGAAATTCCGTTTGCCAGCTTGCAGCAATTGCTCGCTGACATGCCGACCTTGCTGCGCCACTTCCACCGGATGATGAGCCAGGAAATCACGCGCGAACAGGGTGTCATGTTGTTATTAGGCAACATGCAGGCGACCCAGCGTTTTGCCGCTTTCATCGTCAACCTCGCTTCGCGCTACGAGGCGCGCGGTTATTCGTCGACCAAATTCCAGTTGCGCATGTCGCGTGAAGAAATCGGCAATTATCTCGGTTTGACGATCGAGAGCATCAGCCGCCTGCTGTCGAAATTCAAGAAATCAGGCTTGCTCAAGGTCAGCAACCGCGAAATCGAATTGCTCAATCCGGCCAAGCTGAAGGCGATCACGGCCGGCACCGAGACTTGCATCTGAATCAATTCAGGGCGCCTGATCGGCCATGATCTCGATGCTGCGCTGGGCTGGCCAGAGCCAGCTTCCTTCGAGGCGCCATTCTTGTTTTTCATCGATCAGCGAGACTTGCCAGCGGGTGCGCTCCAGCATCGGCAGTGCAACGCTGAAGACGCCATCTGCATTCGGTCGCAGCGTCAGCTTGATGTCTTTTTCGGGCAGCGTCGCGTGCGCCATATGCAGTTGCAGTGGCTGCGCATAGGCCTTGTCGTGGCTGCGGATGGTGCCACTGAGCATGCCGCGCTGCACATCATAGCGCAGCGTGGTTGCCAGTTTCAACGCGCTGGCCGCGCGGTCGCGGCTCAAGTCCTGGTTGATGGCCTTGCCGCGCTTGTAGTAGTCACCCACCACCAGCGGATCTTCGTGCGTGAAGGCCAGATAGCCGGTGTAGCTGCCGGCCACGATCGCCAGGAATGGTCCGAGCATGATGAACCACGGCCAGCGGTGGCGATACCAGGGTTGTACTTCAGTCTGCTTTGTTAATGACATCAATTTTCCTTAGTTGGCCACGGTCAGGTGCAGCGTGTCTGCAATGGCCTGGATCAAATGGGGCATCTGTTTTTCCCTGTCAGCGCGGGATGAAAAAGACCGCTTTTTCCTCGACCTTGACATGCTTGTCGTCGAGCGCAGTGAGCTCGATCTCGATCTTGTTCGAGCCATGGTGGCCTTCGCCGTGCTCGGTGCGCAGCCGGATCGGCATCGCATAGGTTTCGGTCGCACCGACGCTCACTTCATCGGGCGTGACCAGCTTGAGCGAGTCGATGCCGGACACTTCGATCTTGTAGCGCCGCGCCTGCTCGGAGGTGTTCATGATTTGCAGCCGATAGACATTCTCGATCATGCCATCGTCGACTTCGCGCCCCATCGCGCCGCGGTCGCGGATCACGTCGACCTTGAGCGGCACGCGCAAGTACAGCGAACTGCCCACGGCAGTAACGATCAGCAACAGGATCGTGCTGTAGATCAGCACCCGGGGCCGCAGTGCGCGGCGCCGGATTTCGGTCGTCGTCAGGTGGTTGGCGATCGCATGGTCGGTGCTGTAGCGCACCAGGCCGCGCGGTTTGCCGATCTTGTCCATCACGACATTGCAGGCATCGACGCAGGCTGCGCAGCCTATGCATTCATATTGCAAACCCTTGCGGATGTCGATCCCGGTCGGACAGACCTGGACGCACAAGCTGCAATCGATGCAATCGCCGAGCTTGGGCGCCGCTGGATCGACGGCCTTCTTGCTCACGGGGCCGCGCGGTTCGCCGCGTGCCACGTCGTACGTAATGATCAAGGTATCCTGGTCGAACATCGCGCTCTGGAAGCGGGCGTATGGACACATGTATTTGCACACTTGTTCGCGCATCCAGCCGGCGTTGCCATAGGTGGCGAAACTGTAGAACAAGATCCAGAACGTCTCCCACGGGCCGAGCGAGCCGTTGAAGATTTCGTATCCGAGCAGCTTGATCGGCGTGAAATAGCCGACGAAGGTGAAGCCGGTCCAGAGCGCGACCGCGCCCCATGCCGCATGCTTGGCGAACTTTTTCGAAAACTTGTTCAGCGATTTGCCCTGCTTGGCTAGCGCCATGCGGGCGCTGCGCGGGCCTTCGATCTTGCGCTCTATCCACAGGAAAATTTCCGTGTAGACGGTCTGGGGGCAGGCGAAGCCGCACCAGACCCGGCCCGCTATCGCGGTGATCAGGAACAGGAAATAGGCGCAAATGATCAACAGCGCTGCCAGATAGATGAAGTCTTGCGGCCACAGCACGATGCCGAAGATGTAAAACTTGCGGCTGACCAGGTCGAACAGCACGGCTTGCCGGCCATTCCAGCTCAGCCACGGCAAGCCATAGAACATCAGTTGGGTCAGCCAGACGCAGGCCCAGCGCAGATTGGCATAACGGCCCTTGGCCTCGCGCGGATAAATTTCCTCGCGCGCGGCGTACATCTTGATGACTTTCTGTTCCGGTACTGGTTCTTGCTTTTTCATCTTGAATCTAACTTAGGTTGAAGCCTCGTCCTTCAAGGCGGGGCGAGGTGTCATGCCCCGCCCTGAAGGCCTGTCGCTGACCGATGGCTCAGTTTTTTGCTTGCGGGACGTTCGACAGACTCCATATGTAGGCTGCCAGCACATGGACCTTGGCTTCGCCGAGGAAGTCGCCGAAAGCCGGCATCACGTTGTTGCGACCCTTGTTGATGGTTTCCATGATCGTTTCCTGGCTGCCGCCGTAGAGCCAGATCTTGTCGGTCAGATTGGGTGCGCCCAGTGCCTGATTGCCCTTCGCATCGGCGCCATGGCAAGCCATGCAGGTGCCGAACTTGGCCTTGCCGAATACCACCTTGATCGGATCGGCGGCCGCACCGGACAAGCTGCGCACATAGTGGGCGACGTTGGCGACATCGGCATCCGAACCGAGCACCGCACCCAGCGGCGGCATCTGTCCATTGCGGCCGTGCAGCAGCGTGGTCTTGATAATTTCCGGTGTGCCGCCATAGAGCCAGTCGTTGTCGGTCAGGTTAGGGTAGCCCTTGTTGCCGCGCGCGTCCGAGCCGTGGCATTGCGCGCAATAGGTCAGGAACAGCCGTTCGCCGATCGCATGCGCC
>CANFGA010000185.1 GCA_947446335.1 Oxalobacteraceae bacterium
ATGCCATAACCATCGGGCCAAATATAGCGCAAGACGCAGCAGAACCGTCAGCAAGCTGCGGCATTTTTCAGCGTCGACCGGGCAGAGCTTGCCTGATCACAAACATGACAGGCAAAAAAATGCCCGCTGGTGAAAGCGGGCGAATCCAATTCTTTGGGGAAGTTGGAGGAGACAGGTGCATTATGCGGCGCCGCCGCATGCTTTGCCAATTTTCATTTGTAATGAGATGTATCACGAAGCCGAATGATGGCAAAAGCCTCTCGCTGCGGTCATCCAGGCCAGCTGAAATGGGGAACCCGGCAACAAGGCAGCAAATTATCCACATTTTTCGGCGATAATGCTGTGGATAACTATCTGGTACTGTCTGCAAAGCGTTGCCTGGCAACGGTTTGCGGGCAGTGCCACAATTAAAGGCAGAAACGCCGTAAATCGTTTATAACTCCCCTGCCCTTGATTCACACCTTCATCCATCGCCACGCAAATCCATGAAAACCCTGACATCGCAAGAAGCCACCCTGTTCCTCGCATCCGCCACCGTCACCGAAACGAGCGAAGAAGACGGTGTGATCATCGCACGGCGCGGCATCTGCGTTGACGGCACCTCGTTCGTTCTGATCAACCGTGGCGCCGATGGCACGGCGCTGCTGTTCACGTCGCTCTGATTGGCCCGCGCCAGCGCAACAGCCTGAGATGACGGCCTTGATCGATTTTCGCTATGCACCCGATCGATTCATTAAATTGCACGCAATTTAATTGCGCGCTATAATCAATCCCATGCCAAACACAACCTTCACCTCCGACCAGGCATTGAAGCTGGAAAACCAATTATGTTTTTCGCTGTATTCAGCTTCGCTGGCGATGACCAAGCTCTACAAGCCGATGCTGGCCAAGCTGGGCTTGACCTACCCGCAGTATCTGGTGATGCTGGTGTTGTGGGAAAACGATGGTTTGATGGTATCGAGGATAGGCGAGCGCTTGTATCTGGACTCCGGCACGCTGACCCCCTTGCTGAAACGACTGGAAGCTGGCGGCTTCATCAGCCGCCTGCGCGATGCCGAAGACGAGCGCCGCGTATTCGTCAAGCTCACGCCAGCAGGCATGGCACTGAAAAGCGATGCAGCATCGATACCGACATGTATCGCTGCGTACACCGAATGTGAAATACCGGAGTTGTTTGCACTGAACAAGGAAATAAAGAAGTTTCGACAGCGATTGCTACGCTGATTTTTTACATCATTTGACCATCAACCAAGGATTGCCATGACCACCAAACTAGACAAAGTTGTATATACAGCCCACGCCCACACTACCGGCGGACGCGACGGCCGCTCGGTCAGCGATGACGGCTTGCTGGACGTCAAGCTGTCGCCACCAAAAGCGATGGGCGGCGCAGGCAATGCGACCAACCCCGAGCAATTGTTTGCCGCCGGTTACTCGGCCTGCTTCATGGGTGCACTCAAGCATGTCGCAGCGATCAAGAAAGTGACCGTGCCGGCCGACGCAGCGATCGATGCCAGCATCGACATCGGCCCGATTCCTGCCGGCTTCGGCATCGCCGCCAAACTGGTCATCAGTTTGCCCGGCCTGGATCCGGCAGTGGCGCAAGACCTGATCGATGCAGCCCACCAAGTCTGCCCTTACTCGAACGCGACACGCGGCAACATCGATGTCGAATTGATTCTGGCTTGAATTTCAGCGGGCCATCGACGTTGCAACATGGGTTGTACGTCATTTTGAAAGCATGTCATGAGTTGCAGGGATAGATTTTTCGCCATCATTGCGTTGGTACTGAGCGCTGCGGCATTGACGGGCATGGTGCACGTCGATGCTTACACGCAAGCAGCGCAAGCCGAGGCGAGCGCCTATGCCGTGCTGACCAGTCATCTGTCGGATGACAACTTGCTGCATGCCGGCGCTCAAGCGAGGACTGCCTCGCATCACGGTGCGCCACAGCGGTAAAAGCCGGCGCTGCAGCAATGCAGCATCGATCGACTCGATATGACATGCTTGCAAGAAACAACAATCTGATGCACGATGGGCCGATACCAGATTTCAAAAAATCAACAGGAGATGCAATGATCAAAGTCAGCGTGATGTACCCGAATACCCCCGGCGCCCGGTTCGACCACGCCTACTACCGCGACCAGCACTTGCCATTGGTCAAGGCGCGCATGGGCGAGAGTTGCAATTTCTATACGATCGACAAGGGCATCGCCGGCGGTACGCCAGATGCTCCAGCGGCCTACATCGCCATGTGCCATATCTTTTCCGATTCGATCGAGCAATTTCAAGCCGGCTTCGGGCCGCATGTGCCCGAAATCATGGGCGACATCATCAACTATACCGACCTGACACCGGTGCTGCAGATCAGCGAAGTGATCGTCGGCTAGGCCGTCGATGATCTGCGCGCCTGTTTGCGCGCCGCTGCCATGACGACACCGACGCCATGCACCACCACCGCCCCGGACAGCAGTCTCGCTGCTGCGGCGGTGTTTTCGTCGTCTGTCACTTCCTGAGCACCATGCCAGCTACTGCCTCCACCCTCGCCTTGCGTCGTCCGTTCCTGCTGGCGCTGGCCATTTCGCTGGGCGCCGCCGTGTCGCTGGGGATGTCGCGTTTTTCCTATGCGCTGTTGTTGCCGCCGATGCGCGACGACCTGGGCTGGACTTATCTGCTGGCCGGTGCCATGAATACCGGCAACGCCTTCGGCTATTTTCTGGGCGCACTGCTGAGCCCGGCCCTGATGCGGCGCTTCGGCGCGCACCGGATGTTGCTGGCCGGCTCGCTGGTGACCGCCTTGCTCATGCTGCTGTCAAGCATCATCATCGACACCGATTTCCTGATGGCACAGCGCATCCTTTCCGGCGTGGCCAGCGCCTTCATTTTCATTGCCGGCGGCGTCATGGCGACGCGCCTGGCCGGATTACATCCCCGCAACGCCGGTTTGTTGATCGGCATGTATTACGGCGGCACCGGCTTTGGCATCGTGCTGTCGGCCTTGCTGGTGCCCGTCACGCTCGCTGCAGCCGGGGCAACTGCGCACGGCTGGCAGTGGGCCTGGCTGGCGCTCGGTGCTGCTTGCCTGCTGGCAACGCTGGCGATGGTGGTGCCGGCGCGCCATATCCCCGACCCGCCGTTGACGTCCAGCACGCACCAGCGCTTCCAGATCCGTCATTTCGCCTATGGACTGGCCGCGTATTTCATGTTCGGCGCCGGCTACATCGGCTACATGACCTTCGTTATCGCATTGCTGAAGGAACAGGGAATGAGCGCTGCGATGATCACCCTCTTCTATACCAGCCTGGGCCTGGCCGTGATCGCATCATCGCGGATCTGGGCCGCGATGCTCAATCATTTCAAGGGCGGCCAGTCGCTCGCCATCCTCAATGCCCTGCTCGCGCTGGCGACCGTGTTGCCGGCCTTGACCAGCAATCCCTTGCTGATCTTCCTCTCCGGCCTGCTGTTCGGCTCCATTTTCCTGTCGGTGGTGGCATCGACCACCGCGCTGGTGCGGCACAACCTGCCACCCACGGCATGGTCGGCCGGCATCAGCGGCTTCACTACCGTATTCGCATTCGGCCAGATCGTCGGCCCCAGCATCGTCGGCTGGATCGCCGATGGCGCCGGCGGACTGGCACGCGGCTTGCTGTTTTCGGCGGCGACGCTGTTGATCGGCGCACTGCTCGCAATGCGGCAACGGGCGCTGCCGATCTGACGTTTGGCCGTGCGCTGCGCTTCAAGCCATCTTGCTGGCGCGCCGCGCCGCGTCAAGATCGTCCAGCGTCAAGTCCAGTTGCGACAGCACGCGCGCGCAGGCGGCGATATCGGCAACATCGATGTGCGCAAACAGCTTGCGGCGAAAAGGTGACAGTGCCGCCTCGAGCCGGACTGCGCTGCTGCGTCCGCTGGCCGTCAGATGCAAGGTCTTGGCGCGGCGATCGCTGGGGTCGTTGCGCCGCTCGACCAGTGCGCTTGCTACCAGTTGATCGATGACGCGCACCAGCGAAGGCGGCTCCAGCCCCAGCGCATCGGCCACCATGCCGGGGCGAACGCCATCGCCGAGCCGGCTTATCATCACGACCGGCCAGGCGGTGGCGTGCGACAGATCAAATGCACTGGCCATCTTGTCGGCTGCGCCGATATAGCCACGCGCCGCATGGGTCAGCGTCATCGTCAGGTCCATCAAGGTTTGGTCGAACTTATCCATGGGATTGGCACCAGACATTGTTTAGCATGCTAAATATTATCATAAAAATCATATCCAGGAAGAAATACGATTCCTTGCGAACAAGACTGATGATCCGCGACATCCATGCTGGCGCTGCGGCAAAACTGCATTTTCAGAAAAACAATTGCACCATAGAAATGCATGGCGCTGGCGAAACACTGAAAAATCACCAAAATGAGGCATCAAATCTGAATAATCACCTTGATGTGGCAGAAATCGCTCTGAAAAGGTGTTATTGAAGTGAAAATTAGACGAAGAAAAGCTGGCACACATTCTGCTAAGTCTGAATTGCAAAATATTAATCTGATGCAATTCAACCCCACCAGGAGATACCATGTCCCGTCGTAATCTTTTGAAAGCCGCCGCAGCCAGCGCGCTGATTCTTGCAACATCTGTCACCAATGCGTGGGCCGCCGATACGATCAAGGTCGGCATCGTGCACTCGCTGTCGGGAACGATGGCGATCTCCGAGACATCGCTGAAAAACGTCGCCTTGATGACGATCGCCGAAATCAATGCCAACGGTGGCGTGATGGGCAAGCAACTCGAAGCCGTGGTCGTCGATCCAGCCTCGAACTGGCCGTTGTTCGCAGAAAAGGCGCGCCAACTCATTTCTCAAGACAAGGTGGCGGTCGTGTTCGGCGGCTGGACCTCGGTCTCGCGCAAATCGATGCTGCCGGTCTTCAAGGAACTGAACAGCCTGCTGTTCTACCCGGTCCAGTATGAAGGCGAAGAACTGGAAAAGAACGTGTTCTACACCGGCGCAGCGCCCAACCAGCAAGCCATCCCCGCCACCGAATACCTGATGAGCAAGGAAGGCGGCGGCGCCAAGCGCTTCGTGCTGCTCGGCACCGACTATGTCTATCCGCGCACGACCAACAAGATCCTGCGCGCCTTCCTGATCAGCAAGGGTGTCAAGGAAAGCGACATTTCGGAAGTCTACACGCCGTTCGGCCACGCCGACTACCAGACCATCGTCGCCAACATCAAGAAGTTTTCCGCCGGCGGCAAGACGGCTGTCATTTCGACCATCAACGGCGATTCGAACGTGCCCTTTTACAAGGAACTCGGCAATGCCGGCTTGAAGGCGACCGATGTGCCAGTCGTTGCATTTTCGGTCGGCGAAGAGGAATTGCGCGGCGTCGACACCAAGCCGCTGGTAGGCCATCTGGCAGCATGGAACTATTTCGAGTCGGTCAAGAATCCGGTCAACAGCGCCTTCATCAAACAATGGAAAGCCTTTGCTGTAGCGCAGAAACTGCCGAACGCCGACACCGTCGTCACCAATGACCCGATGGAAGCGACCTACGTCGGCATCCACATGTGGAAGCAGGCGGTCGAGAAGGCAAAATCGACCGATACCGACAAGGTCATCGCGGCGATGGCGGGCCAGACCTTCAAGGCCCCGTCCGGCTTCACGTTGACGATGGATGCGACCAACCATCACTTGCACAAGCCAGTCATGATCGGCGAAATCAAGGCCGATGGCCAGTTCAGCGTGGTCTGGAAAACCAAGGGCCCGGTGCGCGCCCAGCCATGGAGCCCTTACATCAAGGGCAATGAAGCCAAGCAAAAACTGTAATAACACGCTCCCTCATCCCCGGCCCTTCTCCCGCAAGCGGGAGAAGGGGGAGAAAAAAATGAACACAATAAAAAAACTGATTCTGGCAAGCTGCCTGTGCCTGCAATCGTTCGCCGCCTGCGCGGCAATCGATGCGGCGCTGCTTGCCCCCTTGGGCGGAGACGACCCCGATGCACGCATAGCAGCGGTCGGCAACATTGCCGCGCTGGCCAACGACGACGCCGCCAAGGTACTGAAGGCGCTCAAGAACGATATGCTGTATGCCACACCCGATGGCAAGATGGTCATCATCATCGATGACAATGCGACCGATGCCGCGACCGGCGAGGCCATCGCGATGCCCGATGGCGTCGATGGCGTGATGGTCAACAACCGCTTGCGCGGCGCCATCGAAAGCGCGCTGTCCGGCTTGAAGCTGTTTGACAGCGAGCGCGATGTGCGCATGGCCGCTGCGCTCGAATTGCAAAAAAACCCGATCGACATCGCCCAGAGCGCGCTGATCAAGAGCGCCTTCAATAAAGAAACTGATGTCGACATCAAGGACACGCTGCAGCTGATGATTTCGACGGCGAACCTGCAGTCAAACGACGCCCTCGTTCGCAAAGCCGCCGTCATCGATCTGGCCAGGAGCAGCAACGCGCGCCTGTTGCCGACGCTGCAGCGGATGCTGGAAAAGCATCCCGATGGCAGCAACATCGAACCCGACGAGGCGGTGCGCATCGCCGTCGTCGCCACGCAAGGCGAGATCAAGAGCCGCTTGCAGCGC
>CANFGA010000186.1 GCA_947446335.1 Oxalobacteraceae bacterium
CTGAACAAGATGCGTTTCGGGTCGGTGCCACGAAAATCCATCAATGTCACGCAGGCAGGGTCGAATGGCGCTGCAGTGCAGATGACTTCTCGGCCGTAAAACGATTGCCATAGCGTGGCTGCGCCACTTTGCGGGGCCGCGCCGGCGCGGGTGTCGATGATCAGCGCCGCCCGATAGGTGGCATGGGCGCAGCTGACATGCCACGCGGGGCCAGTCTTGTGCGGTGCTTTACCGGGTGACTGACCAAGCAGCAGCGTAATGGCTGGCGTGTGTGCAATTGCCGCCATGGCTTCGGCATAGAATGCCTGGGCGCTGATCCTCTGGTATGGCGTGGCGGTGCAATCGACTTTGACTTGTCCTGCGTCGGTATGCACGGTCAGCGCACTCCAGCGTTGCTGCACCAGATGACGCAGCGGCGCTGCCGGCTCGCCCCAGAAACACCAGGTACGGTCATTGACGTAAGCCTGGCGCGCTTCGATGATCAGGGTGCGAGGGCAGTGCTTGCCCAGTGCGCTCAGGCGCAGCGCCAGGCTCAGACCGGCGCAACCGCCACCAAGGATGATCAGATCGAACTCAACGCTCATGAGTTCGCTCAGTTCGCTCGATATGTGGAACAGCATGGGGCAGGTCTGAAAAATGGCTGTGCAGTGCGCTCTCGTGCGCCCGCCCGCTGCGCCAGAAACGCGGCGTCAGCGGCGAGGCAAGCAGGACATGCAGTGTCAAAGCGGTCTTGGTGCGCGCAGAAACGATCGTGCGCCCTTGCCAGAATGCATAATCATTGCTTTGCAAATGCCTGCCGATGGCCCGGTACAGGCGCGCTGCGACCAAAATGGCGCCGCGTGCACGCAGCGGCAAGTATGGCAAACCCTGTTCGCCGCTGTGATAATAGCGCTCCGCCTGTGCCAGCAACTCGGCCAGGCAGCGGCGCAGCAATGGCTGCAAAGATATTGCTGGAACAATCAGTTGTTCTGGTGCCAAGGCTCCGACCCGGGAGGCTGGCAGATAGCGCCGTCCGGCGCGCGCGTCTTCGCTGACATCGCGACAAATATTAGTGAGTTGCATGCCAATGCCCAGATCGAGCGCATGGCGCAGCGCCGCCTGGTCGCGCACGTCAAGTATCTGGCACATCATCAGTCCGACCGTGCCGGCGACCCGATAACAGTAGCGCAGCAAGGCCGCATCATCAGCGATGCGCACCGGTTCCAGATCCGAGGCAACGCCGCGGATCAATTCGAGCATCAGTGTCGGTTCGATCTTGCATTCAGCCATCAGGTCGAGCACGTCAAGGGTAGCTGGATCGTTCGAATGGCCAGCGGCGATCTCTGCGCTGAGCAGGGCCAGAGCGCGTTGTGCACTCTCGATGGATGATCCTTCGTCGGCCAGGTCGTCGACATGACGGCAAAATCCGTACAGGCGTGTTGCGCGGGCAGCATGCAGTTTGCTCAGCAGATGGCCGGCCCAGTAGAAGCTGCGTCCTTTTGAGCGCAGCGCGTCACTGGCGTTGGACAGCGCGAGCTGCTGCGCTGTCGTGCGCGTGCGCGTCACGCCGCTTCCTTTGTAGCGGCCGATGGAATCAAGGTGTCGATCACTTTGGCCGAGCACAGCACTCCCGGCAGGCCGGCGCCAGGATGCGTGCCAGCGCCAGTCAGATATAAATTCTTGATGCCTTCGGCTCGGTTATGAAAACGGAACCAGGCCGATTGGCGAAACAGGGGCGCCACCGAAAATCCGGAACCGTGCACGCTCAGATAATCGTGCTGAAAGTCTTCCGGCGTCTTGAAAAAATCGGCGGTGATGCTTTGCCGTAATCCTGGCAGCAAGGTGGCATCGAGCGCATCGACGATCCGATCACGCAATAGCGGACCTTGCTCGCTCCAGTTGATGGAACTTTGCAAGTTGGGCACCGGGCACAGCACATAGAAACTGTCGCAGCCAGGTGGCGCGAAACTCGGATCGGTTGCGGTGGGGCGGTGCAGATAAAGCGAGAAGTCGTCGGCCAGCACCTTGCGATCGAAAATATCTTTCAACAGTTCCTTGTAACGCACGCCCATCGAAATGGTGTGGTGCGCAACATCGGGATAGGTGCGCGTGGTGCCAAAGTAAAGCACGAACAGCCCCATCGAATAGTGCGCGGCTGCCAGTTTCAGCCGCGCCGACAACGCTTGCTGACGCGGCTTCAGCATGCTGCCATACAGATACGCTGCATCCGCATTCGATACCACCAGATCAGCGTCGAACAATGTACCGTTTTCCAGTTCTACACCGCTGGCGCAGCCGTGCTCGGTGCGGATCGACGCGACAGTGCTGTTGAACTGCACCGTGATGCCTTGGCGCTGCATCAGTTGCCCTAGCGCTGCAACGATCGCACCGGTTCCGCCCATGGCAAAATGCACCCCGTAGGCGCGCTCGAGAAAATGGATCAAGCCATAGATGCTGGTAGTGTTGAACGGATTGCCGCCCACCAGCAGAGGCTGTATCGAAAATGCCTGGCGCAGTTTGGGACTCGACAAATAGTGTGACACCAAAGCCCATACGCTTTGGTAACTGCCCAATTTGACCAAGCGCGGTATCTGTTGCAGCATGGTCATCAAACGATCGAACGGCTGTGCCGATAGTTCGGTGAAACCGACATCAAAGATGCGTTTCGAATGTTCCAACAAGGCAAGATAGCCAGCGCAGTCGCGCGGCTCGATACGGGCGATCTCGGCCATGGTCTGCTCGAGCGTGCCGCCATAATCAAAGGTGTCGCCATCGGCAAAACGGAAGCGATACCATGGCGTGAGCGGCACCAGCGTCAGATGGTCGGCCATGCGTTCGCCGAAGAGCGCAAACAGCTCTTCGAACAGAAAGGGCGCGGTGATGACCGTTGGTCCGGCGTCGTGCCGGAAGCCGTTGCGCTCGAATACATGGCCTCGCCCGCCGAGCGCGTGGCCGCGTTCGAGCAAAGTAACCCGGTAGCCTTTGGCGCGCAGCCTCAGGGCGGCGGCAATGCCGCCAAAGCCGGCGCCGATGACGACACCATGCGCACTGTCTTGCGTTGTCGTATTTTTCATAGGCGTAGCGCCAGACGTTGTACCAGCACCGTGAGCAAGTCACCTATGCCGTCAGGTAACTGGGCTGCAGCGGTCGCCGCGCACTCGAAGTGCTGCTGCGCCAGTTGCACTGCCGTTGTGCGGGCTTCGGCTTTCCCGCCAGCTTGCAGCAGCAACAAAATGTTAAATGACTGTGCCATTTTCAGTGGATCAGCATCGATGTTGATGTCGTCAATGTCATCGACGATCTGGTAGCCGATGGCAAAGCTTTCGGCAGCTTGCCTGGCGCCGAGCAGGCAGTCATTGCGATCGGCAGCGAGCAAAGCGAGTTCGGTTGGCAAGCTGAGCAAAGCCCCCGACTTGGCCATCGCCATCGCTTCGTAGCCGGCGATGGCTTGGTCCTTCGGGCCGGCCAGATCCAGGCATTGACCGCTGATGGCTGCGCCAGTACGCGCCAAAGTCAGTTTCAGTAGCGCCGGCAGGCGGGCAGGTTGGCTCACCGCGCCAAGTGCGCCATAGGCTGCTGCCAGCATCAGATCGCCAGCGCAGATGGCCGTGTTCTCGCCAAAGGCTGACCAGACGCTCGCCACGCCATGGCGCAGCGCATCTCGGTCTTGCAAGTCATCGTGAATCAATGACGCGTTGTGCAGCAGTTCTGCTGTCGTGGCCAGGGCGATGATGTCGCCGTGTACCAATTTCAGCTTTAGTCCGGCATGGATGGCCAGGCGGGCGCGCACGCGCTGACCGCCGCTGCGCAAATGGCAGGCGATCGCGCTAGTTGCGGCCGACGGTGGCCAGTATTCTTGCGAGACAATGCATCGCAGTAAATTTTGTTCTACAGCGCTCAGCAAAGCATCGAAGGTCGCTGTCGTGACGGCAGGCGTTGCAATGAACGCCTGATCGGGTAAAAAAGCAGCTTGCGCGTACATGGTTTCGCTCCAGCGACAAGAAAAATTGCGCCGGGGCCAGCGGCCCCGGCGGATCAACGTCTTGCCTGTTAAGCGTGCGCGTTAGCGCCTGGCTTGCGTCCCGAGGCAGGCGCTTCGGCCTGCAGATCGGCGGCAGACTTGCGCACAGCGATCATGTAGATCAGTACGCCGAAGACTGCTTTTGCCAGGATGTCAGCGATGGTGTATCCCACTTGAACGGCCGTGGTGGCAGCGCCACCAGTGAACCCGATCATTGGGAACACAAATACGACCGGGTAGAAAGACCATGACAGCACTGTCAGCCAGCGCGCAGCGTTGACCAAGCCACGTGCTGATTCAGGCTGCGAGGCGATCGATTTTTTCAAGCCCACAAACAAGTCATAGACAATGATCAGGAAAGGAATCATGGCCAGTGACCACCAGAGCCAGCGTGTGCCTGGTATGCCGGAAATTTCACCTGGATAGCCGAGAATGACCATCAGCGCGGCCAACAAGCCCAGTTTGGTGCCTTTGGCCATGGTTTCCGCTTGCGACAAGCGCATCACCAAGATCAATTCGACCAGCAGCAGCGGTACGGTCAGCAACCAGTCGACGTAGCGATAGGCGTCGTTGAATTTGACGCCGGTCGCCGTTACCTGTCCGGCCAGCACGCTGTAGGACGCTTCCCATGACGCGAAGATGCGCAGGTAGTGGTAAGCGGCAATCAGTGTCACCAGACCAGTGACGGTGATGGCCGTCTTGTAAGGCGCAGCCACTTGCGAGCGGCCCAGAAAAAAGAAGATGGTTGCCGCCCCCATGACGGCAATGGCAAATGAAAATGCGTTATGAACCAGTTCAAACTGTCCTACGGTAATTGCATCCACAGATACTCCAATAATGGTAATGTTGCTAGTTGGTGGCTATTTCTTGCTAACTTTTTACTGGTTACTTGCTATCCTTACCAAGCAAAACGAATTGATTACTTGTTCGCCTGCCCGCATCGACAATACTATTCAAGACCTTGTTCGACACCGCGCTCAGCCTCAGCTGCAGCGATGAAATGCATGATCGCTGCAGTACGGTGCTGGTCGGGGTAGCAGTTACCCCGCAACGCATCTTTTACAAGCTGTACTTCCACCAATGACTCGAATAAAGCTGGTGATGCATCGAGTGCTTGCATGGCAGTTTGAAATGCGGTGTCGCTGATATCTTCTTCTAGCAGCGCCAATACGGCTTCGATGCTGTCGCTGCCTGCTGTTGAATTCAAAAAGGTCTCTCTGTAATAGTGTCGCTCAGCAATGGACGTATTTCGAAACCAATAGTTGCACGCGCGCGCGAAATAAGTGAGCGAATCGTATTGACTGGCATGTCTAGCTGCTCGGCGATGGTCTGGTAACTCAAGTTGTCGCGTTCGCGCAGCAGGAAGGCGCTGCGCATGTGCGGTGACAGGTTGGCGATCGACTGTTGTATGCCTTCCACCAACTGAGCGCCACACAGATACTCGTGCGGACCGGTTGCGTACCCTTCCCAGTTGGCACGTTCTTGAAGCCCCATCGTTTCGGTCAACAGATCTATCGGAATCGCATTGTCGGCGCGCATTTGACCATCCCTGAAATAAGACATCGTCAAATTACGCGCGATCGCGCATAGCCAGGTCAAAAAAGCACTTTCAAAGCGAAAACTGGGTAAACATCGGTAGGCGCGCAAAAACGCCTCCTGAGTCAGTTCCTCTGCTACTGCGGTATTGCGTACCGATGCGTTGATCAGTGCCGTGATCCTGCGTTGATATTTTGTTACCAGTATCTCGAAGGCACGCAAGTCGCCATCGCAAAAACGTCGTATCAATAAATTGTCTACTTTGCCTATTTCAGAAGGCTCAGGCCGTGAGTGAATCTGGGGCAATTTTGACATCACTTTAACCTTGATAGGGTAGTCAGACTAAATGTTAATTTAATGCATCATTGTTAATAAAATGCAATTTTCATAATAGCAATTTTTTAAACATTGTGTTTAATTGGCACTTTTGTATCGAGCGCGCGCTCTTTGCCCTTAAATTTGACTCATGGCAAGGTGAACAACGATTTGGACTTTTTTGAAAGCGATCTCAGGCAAGTGGAGCAGCGAAAAAATCCAAATTGTTATTTTTTCTGCCTCCAAGAGCCTCTCGCACTGACAGGAAGTCCGATAGCGTGCTGGTCTGCGCCAGGCTCCAACTTGCCAGAGCAGCCATTTCGAGATGGATTCGAGCAGCATTTGTGATGCCAGGCGACGGCGCTTCTGCCGTTGTTGAATCAGGTGGCATGCATCGCAGATCAGCTTAAAAAATGTACTTTTTCAAGACATATTTGTTATGATCGCTCTCATGGGTCAATTTTTAAGAAGAAAACAGCTGCAGGTCTGGATAGCGTGTCTCGCGATCTTGCTCAACGCGCTTGCGCCTTCGGTTTCCCACGCCTTGTCCAGGATGGCCGGTCCATCGAAGATGATCGAAATCTGTTCGGCCAGCGGCACCCGGTGGATCTCAAGCGAGGTAGCCAGCACCATCGCTGGAAAAATCCCCGGCGCGCAATTTTCTGCAGAAGAGCCATCGACCGACTCGCCGCTGCACCATCTGGAACAC
>CANFGA010000187.1 GCA_947446335.1 Oxalobacteraceae bacterium
AACGAGAGCCAGGTCGGACTCGGGCGCGAAGCGCCATCGGTGACGATTTCGACGATATCGCCGTTGTGCAATTCGGTGCGCAGCGGCGCCGCTTCATTGTTGATCTTGACCGCGACGGTATGGTCGCCGATCCCGGTATGGATCGAATACGCAAAGTCGATCGCGGTGGCACCGCGCGGCAGCGCAATGATCTTCGACTTCGGCGTGAAGACGTAGACCGAGTCGGGAAACAGGTCGACCTTGACATGCTCGAGAAATTCGGCCGAGTCGCCGGTCTGCTGCTGGATGTCGAGCAGCGATTGCAGCCATGCGTGGGTACGCTGCTGCAGATCGGGCAAGTTCGCTTCGCCATTCTTGTACAGCCAGTGCGCGGCGACCCCGGATTCGGCGGTGCGATGCATTTCCTGGGTGCGGATCTGGAATTCGACCGGCGTGCCGTAGGGGCCGATCAAGGTCGTGTGCAGCGACTGGTAGCCGTTCAGCTTGGGAATGGCGATGTAATCCTTGAACTTGCCTGGCATCGGCTTGTACAGGCTGTGCAGCGTGCCCAGTGCGATATAGCAATTGGGGAAGCTGTCGACGACGACGCGAAAGCCGTACACGTCGAGCACCTGGGAAAATGACAGGTGCTTGTTTTTCATCTTCAGATAGATGCCGTACAGCGTCTTTTCGCGGCCATACACTTCGGCGTCGATCTCGGCCATCACCAGCGTGCTCTTGACCGATTCCAGGATCTTCTTGACCACTTCGCGCCGGTTGCCGCGCGCCGCCTTGACGGCCTTGGTCAGCGTCCGATAGCGCAGCGGAAACAGGTGCGAGAATGACAGATCCTGCAGTTCGCGGTAAATGTTGTTCAGGCCGAGGCGATGCGCGATCGGCACATACACTTCCATCGTCTCGCTGGCGATGCGGCGGCGCTTGACTGCCGTCATCGAATCGAGGGTGCGCATGTTGTGCAAGCGATCGGCCAGCTTGATCAGGATGACGCGCACATCGCTGGCCATCGCCAGCAGCATCTTGCGGAAATTTTCGGCCTGGGCTTCGACCTGGCTCTGGAATTCGATCTTTTCCAGCTTCGACAAGCCGTCGACCAGACTGGCGACCGGTGCGCCGAAGCGTCCGATCAGCTCATCTTTCTTGACATCCTGGTCTTCCATCACGTCGTGCAGCAGCGCTGCCATGATGGCTTGAGCGTCGAGCTTCCAATCGGCGCAAATTTCGGCGACCGCGATCGGATGGGAAATGTAGGGTTCGCCGGAGCGGCGCATCTGACCGAGATGCATTTCGTCAGAAAAGCGATACGCTTCCTTGACCTTTTTCAGGTCGGACGGAGTGAGGTAAGTGGCAAGTTTTTCAACCAGCACCGCCACCGAGGCAACGCCCAAGGCGGGCGCGTTCGGTGCGGCGGGTGCTGTTGATCCAGGCGCGAGCGCCGGGCGCTGGGCCCGGGGTGTGCTGCTTGGATCGGAAGGAATCAGGTGCATGCTCAATGGCGTTCCCTCTTGGCGTGGAATGAAAGGTGTTCCGGGAACCTGGGTCGACATTGTTTGGGCACGCAGGTTCCCATCTTACATAGGAACCTTTTTCAGCATTTCAATGCCAACTTTGCCGGCGGCGATTTCGCGCAGCGCGATCACGGTTGGCTTGTCCTTGGCATCGACTTTGGGCGTATGGCCTTGCAGCAATTGGCGTGCGCGGTAAGTCGCTGCCAGTGTCAACTGGAAACGGTTCGGGATATGTTTCAGGCAATCTTCAATTGTAATGCGGGCCATGGTGACTCCTAGTGGTGCGATCAATTAGTGCGGACAGTGCTATCGGTGATGGTCTGCCGGCTTATTCAGCGTGGATACCCAGTTGGGCGAAGAGCGATGCATTGCGCGCCGCTTGTTGCGCAAACCGGCAACGGGTCGCTGTAACGATCGCGCGCAGTTCGGACAATGCGACCGTAAACTCCTCATTAATAATAACATATTCGAACTCGGGAGCGTGGGCGATTTCTCCGCCGGCCGCCAGCAAGCGGCGCGTGATGACGTGCGGCGCATCCTGGCCGCGCTTGTTCAAGCGCTCTTCCAGCGCATCGATCGATGGCGGCAAAATGAAAATGCCGGCCGCGCGCGCAAATTGCTTGCGCACCTGGCGCGCGCCTTGCCAGTCGATTTCCAGCAAGATGTCGGTGCCGGCCTGCATCGCCTTTTCCACCGCGATGCGCGAAGTGCCGTAGTAATTGCCGTGCACTTCGGCCCACTCCAGAAATTCACCGCTGTCGGCGCGCGCGATGAAATCCTCGGCGGAGGTGAAACAGTATTCGCGGCCCTCCTGTTCGCCCGGGCGCGGTGCGCGCGTGGTGGTTGAAATCGACAGCTTCAGCGCCGGTTCCTGCGCCAGCAGCGCATTGACCAGCGTCGATTTGCCGGCACCCGAGGGCGCCACGACCATGAACAGACTGCCGGAAAAAGCGGTGCTTGGAAGCATGAGGATTCTCGCGAATAAAAAATGGAAAGGCGAAGTATGCGTCAAATTGCGTCATCGAAGCAATCGGCAAGGCGGCTGTTTGTTTTGTAATGAGACTTATTTGCAATTGAGTCGCATTTTTGCTACGCTGCTTTCATTCTTACTTGGATGGAGTATTTCATGACGCTGTTAAAATTTGGCGCGCTCGCCGTCTGCGCCGCCGCTGTCGCCGCAACCGGTACTGCCAGCGCCCAGGAAGTGAATGTGTATTCGTCGCGCCACTACCAGACTGATCAGGCACTGTATGACAATTTCACCAAGCAGAGCGGCATCAAGATCAACCGCATCGAAGCTGGCGAGAATGAATTGTTCGAGCGCATCAAGAACGAGGGCGCCAACAGCCCGGCCGATGTGCTGTTGACCGTCGATGCGGCGCGCCTGGGCCAGGCCGACCGGCTCGGCTTGTTCGCCAGCATCGATTCCAGCGTACTCAAGGAACGCATTCCAGCCCATTTGCGTACCAGCGGATGGTATGCGTTTTCCAAGCGCGCGCGCGTCATCGTCTACAACAAGGCCAACGTAAACGGTGACCAGGTGCAAAATTACGAAGACCTAGCCAATCCGGCATTGAAGGGCAAGGTCTGCGTGCGTTCCGGCTCCCATCCTTACAATCTGTCGCTGGGCGCGGCGATGCTGACTCATCTGGGCGAGCAAAAAACCAGTGCCTGGGCCCAGGGCATGGTCGCCAATTTCGCGCGTTCGCCGCGCGGTGGCGATACCGACCAGATCAAGGCGGTTGCGGCCGGGCAGTGCGGCGTGGCGCTGGTCAATTCGTATTACGTGGCGCGCATGCTCGCGTCAAACAATCCGGAAGACCAGAAATACATGAAATCGATCACGCTGGTGTGGCCGAACCAGGCTGGCAGCGGCAGCCATATCAACATTTCCGGCGCCGGCGTGCTGAAGACGGCGCCGCACAAGGCATCGGCCGTCAAATTTCTCGAATATCTGGCATCGGACGATGCGCAGCGCTACTTTGCCGACGGCAACAACGAATGGCCGGTCGTGGCCAGCGTCAAGGTCAACAATGCGGCGTTGAAGGCGATGGGGCCGTTCAAGGAAGACAACATGCAGATCGGCAGCGTCGCCGAGCAGCAGGCGGCGGTGCAGCGCATTTACGATCGGGCCGGCTGGCAGTAATTGTTGCTCTTGATCCGGTCATGACAAAGGCGCCCGCGGGCGCCTTTGTCATGAGACGCGTTGCTGTTTTACTGCTTGCTGCGCCGGATTTGCCACGACAACAGGATCAACGGCAGCACGCCGACCACGACGATCGTCAGCGATGCGGTCGACGCTTCGGTCAGCCGTTCGTCCGAGGCCAGGATATACGCCTGGGTCGCCAGCGTATCGAAATTGAAGGGGCGCATCACCAGCGTGGCCGGCAATTCTTTCATCACGTCGACGAATACCAGCAGCGCCGCCGTCAGCATGCCGGCGCTGATCAACGGCAGGTGGATGCGGCGCAGCGTCTGGCCCTGGGTCTGGCCCAGCGAGCGCGCCGCATCGTCCATGCTGGGCGTGATCTTGGCCAGGCTGGTGTCGATGGTGCGCAGCGACAGCGTCAGGAACCGCACCAGATAAGCGTAAATCAGCGCGGCGATGCCGCCGGTCAGCAGCAAGCCCGGGTTGTGGCCGGTCAGCGCGGTGAGCGCCGCTGCCAGCCATTGGTCGATCCGGGTCACCGGAATCAGCACGCCGACCGCGATCACCGAACCGGGCACCGCGTAGCCGAGTCCGACCACGCGCTTGACCAGGCGCAACAGGGGCTGGCGCGACAGGCGCCCGGCATAGGCGATCAGCAGCCCCAGCAGCACGGCGATGGCCGCCGTCAGCGCCGCCAGCACGAAGCTGTTGCGGGCCAGTTCGAGAAAGCGCAGGCCGAACTGGGCATCGCCGCCGCGCAGCGTCATGTTCAGCAGCGCACCGGCCGGCAACAAGAAACCCAGCGTCAGTGGCAAGAAACAGGTCAGGCTGGCGAGGATGGCGCGCCAGCCGCGCAGGCGCAATCCGCTTTGCGGCCGGTTGCGCCCGGTCGTGTTGTTGAAGCGGGCCCGGCCGCGCGAATAATGTTCCAGCATCAAGATCATGACGACAAAGCCCAGCAGCGCGACCGACAACTGGGCCGCCGCGACCCGGTCGCCGAGCGCGAACCAGGCGCGGTAAATGCCGGTCGTGAAGGTGGGCACCCCGAAGTACGAGACGGCGCCGTAATCGGCCAGCGTTTCCATCAGCGCCAGCGTGGCGCCGGTGGCGATCGCCGGGCGCGCCAGCGGCAGCGATATCCGCAAGAAGCTGCGCCATGGCCCCAGGCCGAGCGAGCGCCCGACCTCTAAAATGCCGTTGGCGCGCTCCAGAAACGCCGCGCGCGCCAGCAAATAGACATACGGATACAGCACGAACACGAACACCACAACCGCGCCGCCGAGGCTGCGCACATCGGGAAACCAGTATTGCCCAGCCTGCCAGCCGAGACCGTCGCGCAGCCAGGTCTGGACCGGGCCGACGAATTGCAGCACATCGGTATAGGTGTACGCCATCACATAGGCTGGCACCGCCATCGGCAACACCAGTGCCCATTCGAATAATTTTCGTCCAGGAAATTCATGCATGCTGACCAGCCACGCGGTGGAGACGCCGACCAGGATCACGCCCAGCGTCACGCCCAGGCACAACACCAGCGTGTTCCTGATATAGCTGCCGAGCACGGTCGAGGCCAGGTGGCTCCAGGTCGAACTGGCATCGCCGAACAACAGATTGGCGCTGATGCTGAGGATGGGGACGGCGGCCAGCACGGCAATGACCAGAGCGCACCAGGTCAGGGTGGAAAAGCCGGCGCGGCGCAAGCCGGCGCGGTGCAAGCCGGCGCGGCGCGGCATGGTGGGTAATTGCAAAGCGATCCTAGCAAGGTGAATAGTAAAATAACGCGCGCAGCAGGGCTACGAATGCGAATGAGAATTATAATTGATGTCTATCCCTTTTTACCGCTCACTCATGCCATTACTCGACCTGCAGCAGATTTCTTATTCGTTTGGCCAGCCGGGTTTGCGTGCCCCTGTCGTGGAACGCCTCTCTCTCCAGCTGGAAACCGGCGACATCGGCTGCCTGCTCGGGCCGTCCGGCTGTGGCAAGACCACCGTATTGCGCTGCATCGCCGGCTTCGAACAAGTCCATGCCGGCAGCATCGCGCTGCACGGCGCTTGCATTAGCAGCATCGACGTCCATTTGCCAGCCGAACAACGCCATATCGGCATGGTGTTCCAGGACTATGCCTTGTTCCCGCATTTGACGGTGGCGGCCAATATCGGTTTCGGCTTGCAAGCGATGGGGCGCAGTGCGCGCGCGGGGCGCGTGACCGAGTTGCTGGCCACGGTCGGCCTGGCCGGCCAGGGTGAACAATTTCCGCATGAATTGTCGGGCGGACAACAGCAAAGGGTGGCGCTGGCGAGGGCGCTGGCGCCGCGCCCGAAACTGTTGTTGCTCGACGAGCCATTTTCCAATCTCGATGTTGACTTGCGCGAGCGCCTGGCGATGGAAGTGCGCAGCATCTTGCGCGCCGAAGGGGCGACCGCGATTCTGGTGACGCACGACCAACATGAAGCGTTCGCGATCGCCGACAAGATCGGCGTCATGCATGAGGGCAAGATCCAGCAGTGGGACACAGCCTACAATTTGTATCACCAGCCGTGCAACCGTTTTGTCGCCGATTTCATCGGCCAGGGCGTGTTCTTGCGCGGCGAGGTGCAAGCCGACCGCCGGATCCGGATCGAACTGGGCATGCTGCCCGAGTGTGCGTTCGATGGCTTGGCGCTGCAGAGCGGGCAACAGGTCGATGTCTTGATGCGGCCCGATGACGTGATCCACGACGACGCCAGTACGCAGAAGGCCGAAGTGGTGGCCAAGGCCTTTCGCGGCGCCCATTTCCTGTACACCTTGAAACTGGCGAGCGGGGCCCAGGTGCTCTCGCTGGTACCCAGCCATCACAACCATGCGCTGGGGGAGCACATCGGCATCTTGCTTGATGCCGACCATGTGGTTGC
>CANFGA010000188.1 GCA_947446335.1 Oxalobacteraceae bacterium
CAAGATCGTGACAAACAAACCACTATGGATCCAATTCTCGCGTTAAAAGCCCTGATCATGGGCCTGGTCGAAGGCTTCACCGAATTCTTGCCGATCTCGTCGACCGGCCACCTGATTCTGGCCGGCAGCTTGCTCGACTTCACCGACGATGTCTCCACTGAAATCATGCAAGTGTTCCAGATCGCGATCCAGGCTGGCGCCATGATGGCGGTGATCTGGGAATATCGCGCCAAGATCGCCTCGGTGCTGAGCGGCTTGTTTTCCGATCCCAAGTCGCAAAAATTTGCGATCAATGTCGTGATCGCCTTTTTTCCTGCCGCCATCCTGGGCCTGCTGTTTGCCAGCATGATCAAGGCGGTGCTGTTCAAGCCGGTGCCAGTTGCGCTCGCGTTCATCGTCGGCGGTATCATCATCTTGCTGGTCGAGCGCCGCGCCCGGAACAATCCGGTCGCCGTGCGCGTCAATTCGGTCGAGGACATGACTTACTTCGATGCGCTCAAGGTGGGCTGCGCGCAGGCGTTCGCGCTGATCCCGGGCACCAGCCGCTCGGGCGCCACGATCATCGGCGGCATGATGCTGGGCTTGTCGCGCAAGGCGGCGACCGAATTTTCATTCTTCCTGGCGATCCCGACGCTGCTGGGCGCCACCGTCTATTCCTTGTACAAGGCGCGCGATCTGCTGTCGATGGCCGACGTGCCGCTGTTTGGCATCGGCACGGCGGCGGCATTCGTGTCGGCCTTCCTGTGCGTGCGCTGGCTGCTGCGCTACATCAGCACCCACGATTTCACGTTCTTCGCGTGGTATCGTATCGCCTTCGGTTTGCTGGTGCTGGCCAGTTCCCATTACGGCTGGGTCGTGTGGGTAGAATAGAGACAGCGATGCTCACCCCGGCCATCAAGCCGGGATAATCCACACTGCACCGGTCCTCAGGCCGGTGTAGTCAATTTTTGCCCCGTTTTTTGCGGACAAGGTTTCAAATCAGAATTAGGCCAGATTGCAGATGAACAACGATGTAAACAACGACATGAGTGCGCAAGCGCTCCACCTGCTGGAAACCGTGTTCGGCTATCCTGCCTTTCGCGGCCAGCAAGGCGAGATCGTCGACCATGTGGCCCATGGCGGCGATGCGCTGGTCCTGATGCCGACCGGCGGCGGCAAGTCGCTGTGTTACCAGATTCCGGCGCTGCTGCGCTCTGGCGTGGGCGTCGTGGTCTCGCCGTTGATCGCGTTGATGCAAGATCAGGTCGATGCGCTGGCCGAAGTGGGTGTGCGCGCGGCGTTCCTGAATTCGACCCAGACACTCGAAGAATCGCGCCGCATCGAGCAACTGGTGCGCAGCGGTGGCATCGATCTGGTCTACGTGGCGCCCGAGCGCCTGATGACGCAGCGCTGCCTGGACCTGTTTCAGGCGTCGAAGATCGCCCTGTTCGCGATCGACGAGGCGCATTGCGTCTCGCAATGGGGCCACGATTTCCGCCCCGAATACATCAAGCTGTCGGTATTGCACGAACAGTTTCCGAACGTGCCGCGCATCGCGCTGACCGCGACCGCCGACCATCAGACCCGCGCCGAGATCGTGCGTTGCCTGCAGTTGAACGATGCGCGCCAGTTCGTGTCGTCGTTCGATCGACCCAACATCCGCTACCAGATCGTCGAAAAAGCCAATGGCCGCAAGCAATTGCTGGACTTCATCAGCGCCGACCACATTGGCGACGCCGGCATCGTGTATTGCTTGTCGCGCAAGAAGGTCGAGGAAACGGCCGAGTTCCTGAACCAGAACGGGATCAAGGCGTTGCCGTACCACGCCGGGATGGAATATGCGAAGCGCAGCGCCAACCAGTCGCGTTTCTTGCGCGAAGAAAGCATCGTGATGTGCGCGACGATCGCCTTCGGGATGGGAATCGACAAGCCGGACGTGCGCTTCGTCGCGCATCTGGATTTGCCAAAAAGCATAGAAGGTTATTACCAAGAAACCGGGCGCGCCGGGCGCGACGGCATGGCCGCCGATGCCTGGATGGCTTACGGCTTGCAAGACGTGGTGCTGCAGCGGCGCATGATCGACGAGTCGGAAGCCGACGAGACCTTCAAGCGCGTGCTCGGCGTCAAGCTCGATGCGATGCTGGGCCTGTGCGAGACGCTCAGTTGCCGCCGCGTGCGCCTGCTCGAGTATTTCGGCGAGCCATCTAGCCCCTGCGGCAATTGCGACACCTGTCTGTTGCCGCCGATCTCGTTCGATGGCACGGTACCGGTGCAAAAACTGCTGTCGACGATTTACCGGGTCGACCAGCGCTTCGCCGGCGGCCACGTGATCGACGTGCTGCGCGGCGTGGAAACCGACCGCATTGCCCAGTGGCACCACAATGCCTTGTCGACCTTCGGCATCGGCAGCGAACACAGCGAGGCGGAGTGGCGCGCGATCCTGCGCCAGGCGATCGCGCTCGGGCTGATCACGGTCGACCATGAACAATACAGTTCGCTGAAATTGACCGATGCGTCGCGTGCGGTGCTCAAGGGTGGGCAAAAAGTCCAGTTGCGCCAGTACCAGAAACCGGTCAAGCCAAAACGCGCTGCCGGGACTGCGTCCAAGGGCTATGTCGAAACCGATCTGAGCAAGGAAGAGCAGGCGATCTTCGAGAAATTGCGTTCATGGCGGCTCGATACCGCGCGCATCCACAACCTGCCGGCTTATCAAATCTTCGTCGATGCCACGCTGCGCGAAGTGGCCAAGGCCAGACCGAACTCGCTGGCTGACTTGCGCGGCATCTCGGGCGTGGGCGAAAAGAAACTGGCCTCGTATGGCGACGCGATCGTCGCCATCATCGAAGCGCTCAATTAAGCTTTTTTGGTGAACACCAGATCCCAGACGCCGTGGCCGAGCCGCAAGCCGCGGTTCTCGAACTTGGTCAGCGGACGGTAGGCTGGTTGCGGCGCGTAAGCGTCGGCCGTATTTTGCAGCGCAGTTTCCTGGCCCAGCACCTCGAGCATTTGCTCTGCGTATTCCTGCCAGTCGGTCGCGCAGTGCAGATAACCGCCGGGAGCGAGGCGCTCGGCCAGCAGCTTGACGAATGGCGCTTGCAGCAAGCGGCGCTTGTTGTGGCGCGCCTTGTGCCATGGGTCGGGAAAGAAGACATGGACGCCGGCCAGCGTGCCCGCCGGAATCATCTGGGTCAGCACTTCGACCGCATCGTGCTGGATCAGGCGCAAATTGGTCAAGCCTTGCTCGCCGATCTGCTTGAGCAAGCTGCCCACGCCCGGCGTATGCACTTCAACTCCGATGAAATCCTTCTCTGGCATCGCGCGCGCGATGTGCGACGTGGTGTCGCCCATGCCGAAGCCGATTTCCAGAATCGTCGGTGCGCTGCGGCCGAACGTCTCGACGAAGTCGAGCGGCGCCTTGGCGAAAGGCAGCATGAATTGCGGTCCCAGCGTTTCGAGCGCTCGCGCCTGAGCGATCGACAGGCGTCCGGCGCGGGTCACGAAACTGCGGATCCGGTGCTCGCTCGGGTCATACATCATCGGCCGAGGCTGGCCGCTAGCAGGTGTTTCTGAAGACATGGGGATAAGGAGGGCAGGCTGCGAAAAACGCCATTCTAACAGGGCGCGGCGCAGTTGCCGACGCGGCCCTCGCCCATCGGACGCTCTCAGCTGGTGCCGTTGCGCGCATTGTGAAAGCGCCAGAACAGGCTATGGCAATGGCCACACTGTATCTGCATCATGCCCGGCAAGAAGTGCATCCAGGATGGACGTGGAATTTGCCATGTATTTCTGGAGGCACACTTCGGACACGACTTCATCCCGTGCGAAGACAACAACGGCCTCGCGTCCATCGGATGCTCAGCCATTTTTTGCATGATTTTATACATTATGGTCCCCTCGATCTGCGCGCTGCATCTTGCTGCATCACGATGGGATGATATTGCCACTCATCAATATATTTCGCAATGGAAATATATTTCTCATTGTAAATACATTGTTGAGCATCATGCTGCCAGGGCGGGATACGCCCCAGTTGGGCCAGGCTGGGCCTGGCCTAACTCGTACCCTTACTCTTCCAACAAACTACGCAACATCCACGCGGTTTTTTCATGGATATCGAGGCGCTGGGTCAGCAGATCGGCCGTAGGCTGATCGTTGGCATCATTGACCACGGAAAACAGGCGGCGCGCGGTGCGGGCAGTCGCTTCCTGGGCTGCGACCAGATGGGCCACCATTTCCAGCGCCTTGGGCACACCGTCGATTTCCTTGATCGTCGCCAGCTTGGAAAATTCCTGATACGTGCCAGGTGCTGGATAACCGAGTGCGCGGATGCGCTCGGCGATCAGGTCGAGCGCGGTCCACTGCTCGGTGTATTGGCCCATGAACATCAGGTGCAGGGTGTTGAACATCGGCCCCTTGACGTTCCAGTGAAAGTTGTGGGTCATCAGATACAGCGTGTAGCTGTCGGCAAGCAGGCCCGACAATCCTTCGGCGATCTGCGCGCGTTCGGTCTCGGACAAGCCGATGTCAATTTTTACCGCTTTATCGTGTTTCTTGTTTGCCATGCTGAACTCCTGAAGTTGGAATGATTGTAGTTGTACCCCATCATAACGCCGCACAGCCGATTCCGGGCGCACGCCATGGCAAGCACTCAGACGGTCGGCTTGCGGGCGAGCAGTCCGATCAGCGCCGAGCGCCCGCTGTGCGCGCTGCCTTCGGTCACGTCTTCCTCGTATTCGACCAGTTCCTCGATCTCCCAATCGGAAAAAGCATCGCGCAGCAGCGCTTGCGTGTACAGGTTTTCCACAACCTTCGGTCCGCCAGTGCCGAAGGCCAGTTGCGCAGTCGCATAGCCTTGCAACAAGATGCGCCCGCCGGGCCGGGTCAGTTGCTTCATCGCAGCAAACTGCCGGGCCCGCCCTTCTGCGCCGATGAACTGGATGAAGATGCCGATCACCCAATCGAAGGCGTCATGCAGCTGCTTCGGCGGCCAATCGGCAGCGATCATGTCGCCGACGACCAGATCGACAGCCACGCCGTGATCCAACGCCAGTCGCCGGGCTTTTTCGACGGCGATGGCGGAAATGTCGAGCGCGGCAACCGCCAGCCCCTGCCTGGCAAGCCAGACTGAATTGCGGCCTTCGCCATCGGCCACCAGCAGCGCGCGACTGCCTGGTTGAAACTGATCGACATGGCCAGCGAGGAACAGGTTGGGCTCGGTTCCGAACAGATACTGCTCTCCGGCATCCCGGTAGCGCTCGTTCCAGAAATTTTTCTCATACATCAATCAATATCCTTTCGCAGCAACATGACTTGCATGGGTGCTCGCGCCATCTAGTCGAAGGAAGGCGCGGCCGGCTTGGCGACCGGCTTTCCGGCATCGACCCAGGCATCGATGCCGCCGGCGATCGACTTCACGTCCAGGTAACCCATCTCATGCAGGGAAGCGGCGGCCAGCGCCGCGCGCCCGCTCGTTTTGCAGTAAAGCACAATCTTCAGATCGCGCGCAGCCAGTTCAGGCGTATTGCCGAGCTTGAATTCGAGCATCCCGCGCGACATGTGCACGGCGCCGGCGATATGGCTGGCAGCGTATTCATCGGCTTCGCGCACATCGATCAAGACATCGGCAGCAAGGATCGCTTGCTCGGCATGGTCCGGCGAGACTTCCTGGATGCGCGCCTTGGCGGCGGCAACCAGATCGTGGGCAGTTTTCATCGAAATCCTCTGTTAAAAAGATGCTTCATTTTGCACGATTTTGCACACAGGTGCAGCGCGCTCGAGGCACCGGTCAGTTACCGCTCAACAATTTCATCGACAGTGCCGCCGCCAGCGCAGCCAGGCAAGCCCAGCTTGAAAACAGCCAGCGCCACGCAAGCGCCTGCGGCACGAAACCGACGCCGCGCACGAAACCGGCGCTCATCGCAAAAAACAGCGCTGTCATCAATCCATGATCAACCTGGCCTGCGGCATTCACCATCAAAGGCGGATACAAGGTCGCCACCAGCATGATGACAATGGCCACGGTCAGGCTGGGCACGTGGATCCGCGCTGGCGCGCTGCCATCGCCGTGTGCCTCGTTCATGGTGCATCTTCCTTGGGCTCGCCACCATTGGCGCGCGCCGCTTCGTTTTCTCCCCACATCGCATTCATGATGGCCAGCAACAACGCAAAGCCGACTCCCAGCATCCAGGCGAAATACCACATGATGTCACTCCTCAATTGGTTACTAAAAAAGCTGAACGGCTCAATAAGCAGAATGTTCGTTGGCCTCGATGTGCGCTGCCGTCACCTTGCCGCGCATCACCCGATAAGCCCACGACGTGTAGATCACGATCAACGGCAGCAAGATCAGCGTGGCCCAGAACATGATGGCCAGGCTCATGTGGCTGGCGACGCTATCCCACACCGTCAAGCTGGCGTCAGGCATGATCGACGACGGCATGATGAACGGGAACATCGAGGCGCCGGCGGTGCCGATCACGCCGACCACAGCCAGCGACGAGGCCACAAACGCCGTCAAGGTC
>CANFGA010000189.1 GCA_947446335.1 Oxalobacteraceae bacterium
ATGCATCGTCCATCCCGGCGAGTTGCTGTACGTGCCTGCCGGCTGGTATCACCAGGTCCGCGCGCTGACGTTTTCCCTCTCGTCGAACCGCTGGGCGCGCGCGATGCCGCTGGCGCTCAATGGCGACCCGCTGCTGCAGCGCCCGGCCCCATAGCGCCCATCTCCTTGGCCCTGTAGGCCTCCTGAATCAAGATGATGCGGTTGAAGTCGCCTTCGACATGGCGCTTGCTTTGCTCGATAACGCCGACGGCAGTAGCGCATTGTGGTTGACCAGCTCACTTGGTTAAATTATCATGAAATGACAACTAGTATTAATAAAGAATAAACTGAAAAACAAGCGCAAGATAACCAGAAAACAAGAGCGCTGGAGTGGAGTGCGTGCGTGGAGTCGGAGAAAGATATCGATCAAGAGTCCGGTTTTTTGCAATTGAGAAACATCAGCTGCTCCGCCATCACGCCAACCTTCCCGACGCAACATCGCTGCCCGGCATGCTGGGATTGAAAAAATAGGGGGATTGATGCAGGCGTTTACCTATTTTTCAAAGCATGCATTCAAGCGCATGGCCCAGCGCACCAAGCTGCCTTGTGAGGAAGTGGCGCGTATTCTGGACCAAGGATTGACGCTCAATACGGGCCGCAAGCCAGGGTTCAATCGCAACCATCTCCTTTTTTACAGCAGCATCGACGATGATTTTTTTGTTGCCATCCAGGACGAGGTAACCGGCACCGTCGTCACCGTTCTTCCTCTGGATTATCATGCCAATCTGGCATGGCGCATTTCTCCCGAAGATTGCAGCAAAGCAAAGAAAATCTATCTCAATGGCTGCGCAGAACAGATCAAATTAAAATCGGTTTCGCATGCAACCTTGTTTGTCATCAGTGGGCATTTTCTCGATAGCGCAGGGAATCGAAAGACGAAAGTGATTCAAAAAATCGATTCGGTGCCGTACGAGAATGACGTCAAGAAATTACTTTCCAATCAAGCCATTTTTGCAAGGCTCGATGCGCTGGCGGCAGAAAAAGGCATCGACGCCAGGTACATGTTTGGCATTTCCATCCGTCTTGGAAATCATGGCACGCCAGTTGCCATCGATCTGCGCGAAGTGCGCATCCCCGCCACGGCGCTGGTTTGGGATATGCCACTGCCAGATCCCGGTGAAAAAAGCCTGCCTGCGGCGATGCTCGATTGTTGAATCGGCCAGTTCGCCTTGGTGCCGTTCGAATCGGCATCTTCTGACCCCAAACGGCTTGTTCCTGCGCCAGCGTTGTACATCAAACTTCCCCTCATTTTTTTCTGGCATGGCCCGGGCCCGCTACAAGCTGCTTGTTCGGCCATGATCAATGTTGCTGAACCAACCGTGTTCGAAGCAACTGCCACCTGATGCTACTATCGGGACGCCGACAAAATGCAAAAAATGGAAGGTTCCGATTTTTTTGGGGATATGTAGGGCGCCCCTTACATGGCCGGCTGCTTGTCCGAAATACTATCGATTCGATAGAAAATATTTCATAGGAGAAACGGCACCCGACGTCTACACTCAGTCAAACACTGACGATCCAAGATTCAACATTCAACATTCAATTTGAAACCAATACAGGAGAATACCTTGACCACAGAATCCAAATGCCCGTTTTCGAGCGGCGCACCAAAACCAACCGTGGCTGGTGCCACGAACAATGCCAATTGGTGGCCCAACCAGTTGAACTTGAAGATGTTGCATCAGAACTCATCCTTGTCCGATCCGATGGGCGAAGAGTTCAACTACGCCGAAGAGTTCAAGACGCTTGATCTGGAAGCCGTGGTCAAGGATTTGCATGCGTTGATGACCAGTTCGCAGGACTGGTGGCCGGCCGACTTTGGCCACTACGGTCCTTTCTTCATCCGCATGGCGTGGCATAGCGCGGGCACTTACCGCATCGCCGACGGGCGCGGTGGTTCCGGTTTTGGCACCCAGCGCTTTGCACCACTGAACAGTTGGCCCGACAACGTCAACCTGGACAAGGCGCGCCGCCTGATCTGGCCGATCAAGCAGAAATACGGTCGTAAACTCTCATGGGCCGATCTGATCGTCCTGACCGGCACCGTCGCTCTGGAATCGATGGGTCTGAAGACCGCCGGTTTTGGTGGTGGACGGGCCGACGTGTGGGAGCCGCAGGAAGACATTTACTGGGGTCCCGAAGCCGAGTGGCTGGGCGACAAGCGTTACAGCGCAGAGCGCGATCTCGAAAACCCGCTTGCTGCGGTGCAAATGGGCTTGATCTACGTGAACCCTGAAGGTCCGAACGGTGTTCCTGATCCGCTCGGTTCGGCGCGCGACATCCGCGAGACTTTCTTGCGCATGGCGATGAATGACGAAGAAACCGTGGCACTGTGCGCCGGTGGACATACGTTCGGCAAGGTTCACGGCGCGGCAGATCCAGGCAAGTATGTCGGTCCGGAACCTGAAGGCGCCCCGATCGAAGAGCAGGGCCTGGGCTGGAAAAATACCCTTGGCAGCGGCAATGGCGTGAACACGATTTCCAGCGGTCTGGAAGGCGCATGGAACTCGACGCCGACGACCTGGGATAACAATTACTTCGACACCTTGTTCGGTTACGAGTGGGAACTGACGAAGAGCCCGGCCGGTGCCCATCAGTGGACGCCCAAGGATGGCGCCGGCGCTGGCACCGTTGCCGACGCTCATGACCCATCGCAGCGCCATGCGCCGATGATGCTCACGAGCGACATTGCGCTGAGAGCGGATCCGGCCTATGAAAAGATTTCCAGGCACTTCCACCAGAATCCGCAGGCATTCGCGACCGCGTTTGCCAATGCCTGGTACAAGCTGACGCACCGCGACATGGGTCCTGTTTCGCGCTACCTCGGTTCGCTCGTACCTAGCCAGACCGAACTGTGGCAAGATCCGATCCCGGCAGTGGATCATCCCTTGATCGGCGAGCAAGATGTTGCGGCTCTGAAAGCGAAAGTGCTCGCCTCCGGACTGTCGATCTCGCAACTGGTCACGACGGCCTGGGCCTCGGCAGCGACCTTCCGTGGTACCGACAAACGCGGTGGCGCGAACGGCGCGCGCATTCGTCTGGCCCCGCAAAAGGACTGGGAAGTGAATCAACCGGCCCAATTGGCACAGGTGCTCGCGATTCTGGAAAAGGTTCAAAGCGAGTTCAACAGTGCACAAACAGGCGGCAAGAAAGTCTCGCTGGCTGACTTGATCGTGCTGGGCGGTTGCGCTGCAGTCGAGGCTGCTGCGAAGAAGGCTGGACAAGATGTGAAGGTTCCTTTCTCGGCCGGGCGCACCGATGCATCGCAAGAGCATACCGATGTCGATTCGTTTGCCGTGCTGGAGCCAACTTCGGATGGTTTCCGCAATTACCTGCGCAAGCAATTCGAAGGCTCGGCTGCCGAGTTGCTGCTCGATCGCGCCAGCTTGATGCGCTTGAGCGCACCCGAGATGACGGTGCTGGTTGGCGGCATGCGCGCCCTGAATGCCAATTTCGGTCAAAGCCAGCACGGTGTTTTCACCCAGCGGCCTGAAACATTGACCAATGACTTCTTCGTGAACTTGCTCGACATGAACACGACGTGGCAAAAGTCAAGCACATCGGAAGGCGTGTTGGAAGGCAAGGATCGTGCAACAGGCGACCTGAAATGGACGGCGACCGTCGCCGATCTGGTCTTCGGTTCCAACTCCCAGTTGCGCGCCATCTCGGAAGTGTATGGCTCCAGCGACGCGCAACCGGCATTCGTGCGTGATTTCGTGGCGGTCTGGAACAAGGTGATGAATGCGGATCGCTTCGATCTTGCCTGAGTCTGCCTGAAATCGTAGTTCAGCCCCTCGGTTGTCAAGCCATTGCCTGCGACCGAGGATGGTGCGGTGAATGAGCCACCAGTTCCCATTTTGGTGGCTTTTTCATGCGCAGGACTGGAAAAACATCTGGTTTGTCATGGTCTTTCAAGGTTCAGTCGCATCGAACCAGCGAGCCGTTAATTGCTTCATCGAACACGATGATTGCCGTCATGTCAACCCTTGATTTCCCTCATAGGCTTGTTCAGTGTCGAGCGATATTGTGTGTTTCGCCACCTGTTGACAGGCTGCGCCTTTGATCGTTGTGCCGACCGGGAGATTGCAATGCATCAGATGAGCCATCCGACCAAAGAGCAGGTGCGGGCGTACATGCAGCGGCGCGAGAGCGCGCGCAAGCCGCCGCCGGCGCCGGCCGAGATACGCCGCCAGTTGGGCTGGTCGCGCACTGCGCAAGACGAACTGCCTTGCCTTTGCGATCAATTGTTTTTACCCGGCATGATGGGGCAACTCGCCGCCTTGCTCATGTTGCAATGGCTGTTCCGTGCGGCAGCGCTAGGTCAATTGCGCTAGACTCAGACACGACTGTAAAAAATTTTCACTAGCACATTGGACAGGTATAGAATCTATCCAATAATAACAAATATTTCTGATTGTTAATGAATCGCCAATCAGATGGTGTATTATGAACAAAGCGAGCCAAAGACCGTATGAATGACGGCGTTTCTTCTGGGCCGCCTACGATTCCCCTGCAAATTCGATATTTTTAGATCGGATATTTGCCGGGGCGGCAATGGACATAACTGGTACTAAACTATGACGAATAAACAACTCGCTGCATCTCCAAACTACAATCCGAATCGCGTGCTGGATGCGATTATTGAAAAACTTCAACTGAAAAACGATGCTGCATTGTCGCGCGTGCTGGAAGTGGCGCCGCCAGTGATCAGCAAGATTCGACACAACACGCTGCCGATAGGCGCAACGATTTTGATTCGCATGCATGAAGTAAGCGATTTCAGCATTCGTGAATTGCGTGAATTGATGGTTGCGTAATTGTAAGCTGATCGCTGTTTGAGAGTCACTTGCTGTGCATGCCTGATGGAATGCACATGCTGCCTCCGAGTCAAAACACCCGCATTTGCGGGTGTTTTGCTGTCAAGATATCGCCGGTGTCGGCTTATCTTCCCCAGCTGTCTTTCAGTGTCACGACCCGGTTGAAGATCGGTTTTCCAGGCGTTGAGTCGACGCGGTCGGCGACAAAATAACCGTGCCGCTCGAACTGGAAGCGCTGGTCGGGCAGCGCTTCTTCCATGCCCGGTTCCAGGTACGCCATCACCACTTCTTTTGCATTCGCATTGAGCGCGAGCTTGAAATCCTTGCCGCCGGCATCGGGTTGCGGGTCGGTAAACAAACGGTCATACAACCGTACTTCGGCGGCCACGGCCGTGGCGGCGCTGACCCAGTGAATGTTGCCCTTGACCTTGTAATTGGCGCTGCCCTCGGTGCCTGATTTGCTGTCAGGGAAATAATTGCAGTGCACCGCGATCAGCTTGCCTTCAGCGTCTTTTTCTATCGATGTGCATTCGATCACATAGCCGTAGCGCAGACGCACCTTGCTGCCAGGCTGGTCGCCGCTGGGCGGATACAGGCGGAAATAGCCCTTGCTCGGCACTTCCATGCAGTCGTCTTCTTCTATCCACAATTGCTTGGTGATCGGAAAGTTGCGCAAGCCGCGTTCAGGGAAGTGTGGGTGCACCGGTGCGCTGCAAGCGACGCTCTCTTGTTCGTCAAAATTGTCGATGATCAAGCGCAGCGGACGCAGCACGGCGGTGGCGCGCGGCGCCTTCGGATCGAGGTCTTCGCGCAAGCAGCCTTCGAGGGTGCCCATGTCGATCCAGCCGTCGGACTTGGTGACACCGATGCGTTCGCAAAACAATTGCAGCGATTCGGGCGTGAAGCCGCGCCGGCGCAGTCCGACGATGGTCGGCATGCGCGGGTCATCCCAGCCGTCGACGATGCCTTCGTCGACCAGTTCGCGCAGCTTGCGCTTGCTGGTGATCACGTAGGTCAGATTGAGGCGGGCAAATTCGTATTGGCGCGGCAGCGGTTGCTTGAAGAAACCGCCGGCGCACAGCGTCTCGAGCAGCCAATCGTAGAACGGACGGTGATCCTGGAATTCCAGCGTGCAAACCGAATGGGTGATGTATTCCAGCGCATCCGAGATCGGGTGCGTGTAATCGTACATCGGATAAATGCACCAATCGTCGCCGGTGCGGTGATGATGGGCATGACGGATCCGGTACAAGGCCGGGTCGCGCAAATTCATGTTCGGGGACGCCATCGCATCGGCGCTGATCTTGGCGCGCAAGATGTGCGCGCCATCGCTGAACTGGCCGGCCTTCATCGCGCGCAGCAAGGCCAGCGATTCGGCGCGCGGACGATCGCGAAACGCCGAATTCTTGCCCGGTTGGCTGAAATTGCCGCGGTTGCTGGCCATTTCCTCGGCGCTCTGGCTGTCGACATAGGCAAAACCCGAGGTGACCAGGTATTCCGCCATCTCGTACAACTGGCCAAAGTAATCGCTGGCGTAATGCAAATGCTCTTCTGGGCCGTCCGGACCCTGGTGTTCCAGCGTGAAACCGAGCCACTTGACGCTGTCGATGATGGTATCGACGTATTCCTG
>CANFGA010000190.1 GCA_947446335.1 Oxalobacteraceae bacterium
ACTTCGGCGTCCGAAATCTGGATCTTGCCATCGACTTCACGCTCGCGCAGGCGCTGCATGATGATTTCCTGGCGAATTTCTTCGCGGAAAGAAGCGAAGGTCGTGCCTTCCTTTTCCATCTGGTTGCGCATCGCTTGCACCGTCAATTTCTGCTGCTCGGCGATGCGGCCGATGGCCCGATCGAGGATCGTATCCTCGACCCGTATTCCCATTTCCTTGGCCAATTGCAGTTGCGCGCGCTCGACGATCATGCGCTCGAGCATCTGGCGCTGCAAGTCGGCCGGCTCGGGCAACTGGACATTTTGTGCATTCATCCGGCGCACCACGGTCTTGATCCGCAGCGCCAGTTCCTGGCGCGTGATGACTTCATCGTTGACGATGACGGCGATCGAATCGAGCGGTATCGGTGCGGCTGCAAGTGCAGCCGCTGGCACAACAGCCTGGGCCAGGGTCACGCCGGACGAGAGGGCGCACAGCAGGATCGCTGCGAGCTTGAGTTGGTGCATGCTGACATTGCGCATAGTGTGTGAAGCATCCATGAGTTCTGTTAAATGAAAATGACGCGACATTGCGGCGCAGAGCTGCCGGATCAAGCGGCGCTCAATCAGGGCTCGTCACAGGCGCCCGCCTTGGCTGTTGAAGCCAGGATTGAGCTGCTGGTAGCCGGGAATGGTGGTCTTGAGCGTCTGCAGCGAATTGTTTCCAACCCCGAAGCTGGACAAGCCGCTCAACTCGAGCTGGAAAAAGATCGGCGTCGCCACGGTATTGGCGGTCGTCACGAAGCGCTGTGCACCCATACGGAAAATCCAGCAATCGCCGTTGTATTCGAGTCCGACCAGGCTTTCCAGAATTTTCTTGTCGAGCATCGAATAGCTGACGCGACCCACGCCATACCAGCGCTGCGAAATCGGCCATTGGCTCGACAGGTCGGCATTCTTGAACACGCCGCGCAATTCGCGGTAACCGAGATTGAGCACCTTCTTCGGGGCCGGTTGCCATTGCACCGTGTAATTCGAACTGACCACGCGGCTGTCGCCCGGATTGTATTGCACGGCACTATCGAAGCCCCAGGTTTCGGAGATCCGGCCGGCAGCGGCCAGCAAGACATCGGAGCGGGTCGTGTTGACCGGGGTCGAGGCATCGAGCTGTACCCGTTGCTCGCTCAAATAGAAACGCTGGCCGATGGTCAGGCGCAAGCGCTCGGCGCCGCTCTCTTCCAGAAAACGCGACGTGATGGCCGCCGTGACCTGGTTGGTGTCGCCGATGCGGTCGGCACCGACGAAGCGATTTTCAGTAAACAGCTGGGCCAGGTTGAAGGTGGCGGCAGCGGTATCGAAATTCGGGAACAGCGTCTGGTCGCGGTACGGGGTGTATACGTAAAACAGGCGCGGCTCCAGCGTTTGCGTGGTGGCGCGCCCGAACAGCTTGGCGTCGCGCTCGAACATCAAGCCGCTGTCGAGCGAAAAAGTCGGGATCGCGCGCGACAGCGATTGCGCGTCGGGCGCGACCGAGACCACCGGGTTGTCGCTCATTTGATAGGAACTGGCGTTCAGCATCAGCTTGGGCGTGACGAAATAGCCGGGTGCGATGACGGGATAACTGACTTGGGGCGTGACAACCATGCGGTTGCCGCGGATCAATTCCGGATGATAAAAGCGCGTCAACTCGGCATCGAGCGCCCAGTCGAAACCGCCGCCGACATCGAAACGGCCGGCGTGAAAATAAATCTGCGGCAACCGGTCGTAAGGCCGGGCCACGGTCAGGCTCGGATTTTGCACCGCAGCCGGGTCTTGCAGCACCTGGTAGTTTTGCGCGCGCGCCGTCAAGGTCCAGAATTCGCTGCGATAGTCGGTGCGCACTTCGCGCAGCAACTGGCGATCGGCGCTGTTGGCGACCGAGGTCGAAAAGTCACCCAAATAGTCGTCATCGGACGCGGCCCGCACATTCCAGCCGAACGACAGCCCCGGCGCGAGCGCCTGCGAGTGCACCGACTTCAGCAGATAGCGGTCGGTATTGCGCTGCTTGTCACCCAGCAGAAACTCGAGGTCGGTTTCGCCACCATAGCTGCCGGCATCGTTCTCGCCGATGTAGCGGCCCTTGGCGCCCACTTGCAAGCCGCGGCGCTCGATGTATTTCGGTGACAGCGTCAGATCGCGGTTCGGTGCGATATTGAAATAATAAGGCACGGTCAATTCTGCGCCGCCCTTGGTCGAGAAACCGGGAGTCGGCGGCAGCCAGCCTGAGCGACGCGCGCCCGACAGCGAAAACGACAGCAACGGCGTGCCGATGATCGGCACATCCTTGAAATAAACGACCGTCGCGCCGGCGGTGCCGACGTCGCGCCCGCTGTCGAGGTTCATCGTGCTCGATTTCACATACCAGTCCGGGTTGGGGCCCTGACACGTGCTGTAAGTGCCATCGCTGACGACGGCCACTTCCGAGTTCAGGAAGTCGATGCGGCGCGCCTTGCCCTGCGCATTGTTGAGTTCGAGCTTGTAAGTCGGGTTCGTCATGTAACCCTGGCCCGACTCCAGATTGAGCTTGAGCAAGTCGCCGGTGTACTGGTCGCCATAGCGCCACATGCGGACATTGCCGCTGGCCTCGACTTCATTCTCGACCTGCAGATAGCAGGCGGTATCGGACGTCAAGCGGGTCTTGCCGCGCACCAAGTCGACATTGCCTTCGAGATTGACTTCCCGTTCGGGACGGCCAGCGATAGCTTCCGCCTGCGCCGTCATCGGCGCATTTTTTTCTTCGACAGACGACAAGCGCTTCTGCGCCGCCGGCGCTGCCTGCACATGGGTGGACGCCGCAACAGAGGCGGCGATGGCCGTCAACGCGAAAACCCAGCGCCTCGACAAAGGGGTTGCTATAGGCCAGCTCATGCAGACAGTTTCATGAAAAAAAGAGGTGAAGTACCATGGCGGGCAATTTTTTTGATCGTAATCCCTTATTATAGGGGAATCTGTGCGACACGTAGTCGCTCAATAACCGCGTTAGCGGTAGCAAGTCATGCATGATACACCCAAAAAAAATGCGCTAAGTCCTTGAAATTAATGGGATGTTAGCGTCGGCTCTATAATTTCGCCCAGCGAATCGTAGCCGAACTTCAAATACATCACCCAAAAGATGCACGTCCAACGGGCATCCACATTCAGATTTTTATCTGTTTCGTGGTCGCCAACAGGTCCAATTCTGCTCAAAAAGCGAGTGAGTGTTGCTAATTTACAACCATGCGGAAATTTATTTTCCGCAAGATTGTACTGCCTCTTTACCGAGAAAGCAGTTACGCAAGCCAGCAATGGTGTTGAAGTCTGAAATTGATGTGTCATGCCAACGACAGAGCGCAATGCTCTGGAAAATCTTGTCGCATCCGAAATATCAGGTGCTGCGACCGGGCGCACGACCGCCCGTCATCTACTCGAACATGCGTCATTGGCAACGATGGGGTGTGAAGCTTCGACGACAATGTACCCCTGTGTTTTTACAGTGCCTAAATCACGCGAGTGATTGGGGTGGAGACTGCCAGCAGAAAGGCGGTTGAGGGGCTAGATGAATGCCGCAAGGGTAATGTAATGTGAACCATCGCTTGAACCCTCGTAAATATAAATAGGCCAAAACTGCTGTCAGGCCTAAACCAAAAGGTATGTGGTTGGATATCTCCGTGGATTCTGGGGATACGTCGTCATACAAACCACCGGGGGAAAGATGGACCCTAAACGGCCAGTCGCGAGACATTGCCTCGCGTCGATATTCCAGGGAACGTGGTAAGCCCGATTTTTTGCCTCGCCGTCAAAGCACCGATGGAGAGGCAGGCGAACCGCAAGGAACGCTGTAGAAAAAGCGGGTATGGGAGGATGGAAAAAGCAAACGCCGGGTTGTAATGATCCGGACAGGGATTCGAAATTTGTCCTGACCTGAAAGGGTGCAGACTTCCATCTGGTGTAGTAGTCGTCACTCGGCTTTAATGTCATCAAGTAGTTATTTTCAACGCCCCGAAGGGTCGCAGTCTACCCTTCGGGGGAAAACTGCGACCTCGGCGGGCATCACTACCCGAGGTTCAGCATGAAAGAAATCGATATCATTGATACCGGTTCTGCGTCCTCGCACATTCCGTCCGAATGGAGCGCCATCAATTGGCGCCTCGCTCAAAAGAATGTGAGAGGCATGCAGAGTCGATTAGCGAAGGCAGCACAGGAAGGCAACTGGCGCAGGGTGAAAGCCCTGCAACGATGGCTGACCCACTCGTTTTGCGCGAAGGCGCTGGCGGTCAAACGAGTGACTGAAAATCAAGGCAAACGCACCGCAGGTGTGGATCGTCAAATATGGGAGTCACCGCAGCAAAAATTCGCTGCGATTGCCCGGTTGAAGAAACAAGGATATCGCCCCCTGCCGTTACGGAGGGTCTATATCCCAAAATCGAATGGAACGATGCGCCCGTTGGGCATACCAACCATGCGGGACAGGGCCATGCAGGCACTACATCTGCTGGCGCTAGACCCGGTTTTGGAGACGGTGAGCGACCCGAACTCTTACGGGTTCAGGAAAAATCGTTCAACGGCTGATGCGATGTCTCAGATATTTCTCAATACATGTCGGAAGGTCTCGGCACAATGGGTTTTGGATGCAGACATCGAAGGTTTCTTCGATAACATCAACCACGATTGGATGATTGACAACGTCCTGATGGACAAGTCGATCTTGCGAAAATGGCTAAAGTCCGGGGTAGTAGACCGCGAGCAATTAATGACAACCACGGCGGGGACGCCGCAGGGCGGCATCATTAGCCCTGCATTGGCAAATTGGACGTTAAACGGATTGGAGACGGGTCTGATGACGCATCTAGGTGCGAAGTTCGGCGTGTCGAAGGTATCGAAGCTGAAAGTGGGCGTTGTGCGATATGCGGATGATTTCGTCGTGACCGGTGCCTCGAAAGAGTTGCTGGAAATGGAAATCAGACCATGGATAGAAAGCTTTCTCGCGGCTCGGGGATTGCGGCTGTCTGCGGCCAAAACGAAGATCGTGCACATCGACGAAGGTTTTGATTTTCTGGGGTGGAATTTCCGGAAATACTCGGGGAAACTGCTCATCAAGCCAAGTAAGAAAAACGTGAAAGCGTTTTACGAAAAGCTCAGGAAGGTCATTGGCAAAAATGTCAGTGCGAAACACGAAAACCTGATTCGACTGTTAAATCCAATGCTGCGGGGCTGGGCGCAATATCACAGTCCTGTAGTAGCCAAGGAGGCGTTTTCGCACATGGAGTCGCTGCTGTTCTGGCGGCTTCGACGATGGGCCAAGCGAAGGCACCCGAAGAAGAACGACGAATGGATACGCCGGAAGTATTGGCGTCCTATCGAAGAACGAAATGGGGTGTTTGCTGCAGAAGTCAACACGAAGGCTGGAGGCAAAGCGGTAATGGAAATGTACTCGTTACCAGGTACGCCGATAGTACGTCACAAGAAAATCAAAGGGGCTTACCAGCCCTACGATCCGCAATGGGAGGCATACGGCGAAAAGCTCAGGCAAGATCGCATGTTGAAAAACATGCGCTATCGCACCGAGTGGATCAAGCTGTATGTCGACCAAAGAGGCTTGTGTGGGGTCTGCGGATATGAGATGGACTTCGACACCGGATGGCACGACCACCACATAGAATACCGTGTGGCAGGCGGTTCCGATGCCCTGGGAAATCGCGTACTATTGCATCCCAACTGTCATGCCAAAGTACATAGCCTGCATTTGAAAGTTGTAAAGCCGGTTCCGGAATAGGAATCTTTACTATGCTTGAGCCGTGTGCGGTGAAAGTCGCAAGCACGGTTCTTAGGGGGGAGAGATTCAGTAATGGGTCTTTCCTACCCTCCCCAAAATCAACCAGATTCCAGGTCGCTTAATATCTCTCATGTCCAATTTACCCACAGCAACCACCGCCGAAATGGGCGTCGATGATCGCCTCGCTTGCCTGCAAGCCTGGCTCGCCAGCCTGAACCTGGTACAGGCGGCATCCGCGCGTCCGGCGTCGTCGGACGCCAGTTTCCGGCGCTACTTCCGGGTCGACGTCTTGAGCGCCGCGCAAGACGCGCTGGGCCAGACCCTGATCGCGATGGATGCTCCACCGCCGCAAGAAGACGTGCGGCCCTTCATTCATGTGGCCGAACTGTTCGCCGCCAGCACGGTGTCGGTGCCCACCATCGTCGCGCAAGATGTGGAACAAGGTTTCTTGCTGCTGTCTGATTTTGGCAACACGACCTACCTGGAGCGCCTGACCCCGGACACCGCCGGCCCGATGTACAGCGCAGCGATCGATGCACTGCTCAAGATCCAGCAAGCAAGCACACCGGGCGTGCTGCCCGAATACGACCGCGCGCAACTGCTGCGCGAATTGAACCTGTTCCCCGAGTGGTATATCGGCCAGCACATGGGGTTGACGCTGACGCCGCAGCAGCAGGCCCAGTTGGACGGCGTG
>CANFGA010000191.1 GCA_947446335.1 Oxalobacteraceae bacterium
CCGACTTTGACGCTGCAGTGGTAGGACGCCATGGGCGTGGCCTTTGAACTGGCTGTTGATCTCTCCGCAGGAGCGCACGAGTTTCTGCGTAGCAGAAACTACTAAGTGCGCCTTTTCTTTACTTCGTCAAGAAGGATACCACATCGTTGACGCTGCGGTTCTCTGCTAGTATCAGCGTTATCTCAATACATGCAAAGGACGATGGACACCATGGACAAGGACATCTGGCTCACGGATAGGGTGGCGTATCTGAAGGGATTACGCTCGCGCACGGATCAGCAGGCTTTGTTGATCTTGCTGGCAGAAAATGCCTCTCGGACAGCGCAGGATAATAAGAAATTATCGGCACTGGTAAAAGCTGAAAAAGCGGGGGTCAGAGCGAGCAAGGCAAGGCAGGATGTCGCCAACTTGATCAATGCGGAAAAACGCACTGAAGCGAAGCTGGTCCGTAACGCCCGCACCCATGAATTGTGCGAGTCGGCGGGTTTACTGGGTCTGGCTGGATTGGTCGATACCTTGACCGGCAAGCCTCTGCTTGACCGAGGGGAACTGCTGGGGGCATTACTGGGGCTGGCCAAGGTAGCCGAGGATGATCAACGGCGCCCGGAATGGAAGCGCGCCGGGGATGCGCTGCTTGCCTCGGTCAAGCCGGCAAAGTGATGGGCACTTGAGTTACGTTGTTTCCTGTATCCGCATGTCGATATGCATGCCGGCCGCAGCTGCCATGTTGACCAGGGCATCGAGGCCGAACAGGTTGATTTTTCCGCGCATCAGGTCAGAGATACGCGGTTGCGTGACGCCGAACAGTTTGGCCGCCTGGGCTTGACTCAGCTCGGTGCGCGTCAGATACTTTTTCAGGGCCATCATCAAGCCGGAACGCAGCTTCATGTTCTCGGCTTCTTCGGGCGTATCTTCGATCGCATCCCACACACTGGCAAATTGTTGCTGGCTCATTTTCCTAACTCCTTCAGCAGATCACGGTAACGGCTCTCGGCCAACGTCAGATCGGGCTTGCTGGTTTTTTGTGTTTTCTTTTGAAAGCAGTGCAGCACATAGACCGCAGCGGCGAACTTCGCAACGTAGAGGATGCGAAACGCGCCGTTGGCGTCCCGTATCCGGATTTCTCGCACACCTGGCCCAATCGTCGGCATGGGCTTCCAGTCGTCAGGCTCCAAGCCGTGTTGCACCTGGTCGAGTTGATGTCCTGCCTCACGCCGCGCCAGGATGGGGAAGGTGCGCAGGTCATCGAGCGAGCTGCCCCGGAATTCAACGGTTTTGGAATCAGTCATTGATTTCAATATACAAAATTTTGTATTTTCAGTCAAGCCGATTTTCCTGCGGCGCTGTCAACCTCAATGCCTGAACCACCTTGCCGCGTGGCGCCAGGCCACGATCAAGCCTTCGGCGCTTTTACTGTCGACGGCTTCGCTGCCGCCAGTTTGCCGCCTGGCCCGGCCGCTTCACCACCGACTTGCTTCGCGCTCTGGCGCGCCGCGTCCAGATCCTGCGCTTGCCGCTCAATCTGCGCCTGCATGGCTTCCAGCTTGCCGCTCAGGTTGGCGATGGTGTTTTTCGCGGCCTCGACCTTGGCCACCTCCAGGAACACGGCTTCGCCGTTGCTGCGCGCTTGCGCCAGCGCATCGAGAGCGGAGGCGTCGGCTTTCGTGCTGCGCTCAAGCGCAGCTTCCAGCTTCGCGCCCAGCACGGCCGCTTGCTGTTCGGCCACAACACGGCCTTGCCGCTCCTTGTTCAGCTCCAGGCGCAAGCTGGCCAGATCCGCTTCCAGGCGCGGCATGGCTTCCAGCCTGAGCAGTGACTTGGCCAGCTCGGTGCGCGCCGCCTCGGCGGCTGTGCGCTCGCGCTCGCCATCCAGCCTGGCCGCGCCCAGGTCAACTTCCATTTGCGCCACACGCCCCTGCAAGTTCGCCAGATCAAACTGCAGCGCCGTGACCGCTTCCGCTTTGTCCTCAATATCGCCGGCCTGACGCTCGTTTTCCGTGGCCAGGTCCGCCGCTTCCTGCTGCTGCTCGGCCAGCTCCGCTTCGAGCGTGGCCTTGGCCCCGGTCAGCTCCTGGTCCATGAATTCGAGGATGGCCCGTTGCAAGGTCGCCGGCAAGACCAGCGCATTGGCAATCCGGCGCTCCTGGCCGGCGCGCCAGTCCTGCAGCAGCTTGTTGACGGTGCCCATGCTGCCGATATTGCCCAGGCGCTCGCGGATCGCGCGGGACGTTGGCTTGCTGCCGGCGACCTTCATCGCGTCAGCGGCGGCGGCGACTTGTTCGTAAGTGATCGTTGCTTCGCGTCCCATGGCTTTCTCCGGTAATGATACGTTATGTTATGATTGTTATGGTACGTTATGATATGAAAAAACACAAGGAATTTACATCAACGCGGCCGAAATCGCGGCCGGCCGGTTTGGACGCACCGCAAAACAGCCTTGGACGGGCTTGAGAGGCGTTTTTTATGGGTTGGATGTGGCATGTGCCAGCCAGACCGCAAACGCGGCGCTGTGGCCCGTTCCATGCGTTCTGGTGGCGTTTGCGATCTAGTTGGGAGCAGTGGAAACGGAAAAGGGGAAAATCGCACGCGAAAACGGTATGCCACGCCTGCTGACTGTCGAGACGGCTAACGTATGCCCTACGCGCTCCCGCTTGTTTTCGCCCCGATCGCTACGCGATCGGTAACGAGAGAGATTTCAGGCAACCCCGATAAATCAAAAACATTGAACCCCAGGCACCGGGCAAGTGCTGAAGTCATCGGCATCAATAAGACCCAAGATCATGGCAAGAACAGCAGCAGAAACGGCTCTGCGGAGACCGCCCTAATATGAAAAGCTAAGGCGAGAAAAATCAATAAACAGAAGTGCTAAGGAAAAACCATCTTCACCGTACCGGCGCTGTTATCTGATAGGTTAGGTATAAAGTGACTAATTAACAACATTCCTTAGCCAGACCGACACTGTTTTCTGCGTCACGCCCAGTGCTGCGGCAATGGCCGCTTGTTTGACGCCGCCGACTTTCATCTTGAAAGCCTCGGCTTTCTTGTCGCTGTTGTCACCCCATCGCTTAGCCATCGCCATCTTGCCAAGGTTCGATTGCAGCATGGAGAACGTCTCAGGGGTCAGTCCTTCCTCTGCCATGCTCGATGCGGTCATCTTGCCGGTGTAGTTCGTCCAGGTCCATTTGGCCACGGATTTGGCCGTGGCCTTGATTTCACTGGCCGGCAACGGATCTTTGAACGTGTTCAGCTTCTCGGCCTTGCCCCGCACGGCCTCGTGCCAGCGCTCCAGGCTTCCGCCCTGGTACTCGCCTACCCATTTGTAGCACCAGGTACGTAGGCTGTTGAACAGGTTGCAGTTGCGGCCCAGGCCAACTTGCGAGCGCTTGGGCGTGGCCCTGACGCGCTTGTCGGAGGCGTCGAGGTCGACATACTCGGCCAGCTCGTGCAGGTCGTACAGATCAGCCCGCAGCAGCTCAACATTCCAGTGCGAGTGCAGCGGGTTCTTGCAGATCAGTTCGGTAAAGCCGATATCGCCGCCCAGGATGTGCCGGTAACTTTCATTGATCGCGGCCAGCAGCCGCAGAGGCGCCGCCTTGGATGCGCTGGTTTTGCTGACGCCTGCGGCAATTCCATACAGCAAATGGGCGTGGCCATTGGCGGGGTTGCGCACAACGATGTTCGGCGGCGCAACGATGCGCCACTCGTTTTCATGCCCGAGATAGACACGATCGATGTCGAACGCCATCCAGTTGATGATCGCTGGCGGGTTGTACTGGATGAATTTTTTTTCAAGCGCGGCTTGCAAGGGCAAGATGCGCAAGCCGGCGCCGAGATCGTCGCTGCAATAGGGGCGGCGGGGCAAACGTTCGCTGAACAGCGACAGTTGCGGGTTGTCTAATAATTCCGACATGGCGCGCTCGGGAGATGAGCGCGCTGATTTTTCGATTGCATAATTTCGGCTTCGCTTTTATACTTGCCGCTGTACTCGGGTCAAAGAGACAACGGCTTAACGGCCTGCACGAAACCACCTTGCCGGGTGGTTTTTGCGTTTCAGGGACTCAATTCTGTGCTGCGTCCTGCGCTTTCTTCGATGTCGCTTGAATATGGTCAGCCATTCTAACCCTGAATCCAAGCAAATCAGGAATTTTGAAACTGCCCCATACCCAAAACGATCTTGAGTGCATCCTCGACTCGTTTGATGTACTGCCGGGAAAGGTCTCCGATCGGCGCATCGCCCATGAAGCGATCATTCGATATCGCTCTGATCTGGTCAATCAACAAATCCGTTTCCTTCGGTTTTTCTCCTGGCTTCTGAAGCTTGCCGGCTGGAACCCTCAATGGGAAGCCATCGCCTTGCTGATCGCGGTACACCTGCGTTGTGCCAGGAATGATGATCGTCGTCGGATGGCCTGCTTCGTTCAGAATATCTGTCTGGATCACCAGGCAAGGGCGCTCCCTTTTGCCAGGCTCTGCCGGGAAAGTTTGCGGCGTCAAGTCCACCATCCAAATTTGTCCACGCGTGATTTTAGGCAATGCCATCTCCTGCAGTTGCCTCGAATTCCTGATTGATTCGCACGCTTTCAGCAGCAAGGCGGCGAGACAGGAACCTCATGCGATCTGCAATCTGGCGTTCGTTCTTTTCCCGTACTGCATCCCGGATGTACTCAGAAAGAGCCAAGTCGGCTGATTTTGCAAACATGCGAGTTTGATCTGCGAACTCGCCAGAAGCCCGAAAGGTTAAGGTTTTTTCCGAATGTACGATCATGATGGACTCCAAAAAATTACTATCTTGAATAGAATAATAGCACAAAATATGTACTATTTAAATGTAATACATTATCGCAAAAAAATAACTGACGAAGAGCGGACCCTGCTGCACTTTAGCCGTGAGCTACCCATAATTTATGGCGTTGAAATTTCAAAATCGCACACAACGTCACAAAAAATTATTTTCAATTTCATCAAAAATGAATATTCATTGAATATAATATGAGATTCATTGACTATCGATTGGATTTCAAATGAATGGCAAGATCATCACCGTCGGCAGCACCAAGGGCGGCGTCGGAAAAACTACGCTGGCGCTCAACATTGCGATTGCGCGTGCGATCGCCGGGCGCGATGTTTGGCTGATCGATGCCGACCGCCAGGGCACCGCCTCGACGGCGCTGGCGATCAGGGGCGAGGCCGGCAAGCTGCCCGTCATTGCGACGGCGCATTACTCAGACGGCGGCGCGCTGCGCTCCCAGGTTCTGCATCAGCGTAACAAGTTCCAGGACATCGTGATCGATGCAGGCGGGCGCGACAGCACGGCGCTGCGCGCTGCGCTCGTCCTGTCCGACCTGGTATTGGTGCCGTTCCAGCCGCGCTCGATCGATGTCTGGGCCGTGGCGGACATCGCAGCCCTGATCGAGGAAGCGCGCGCGATGCGCGACGGCCTGCAAGCGCTGGCGATCCTGAACATGGCCGACACTGCCGGCTCCGATAACGACGATGCCGCTGCGGCGCTGGCCGACTATCCGGCCATCCAGTATCTGAACACGCCGATCCGGCGCCGCAAGAGCATCGCCAACGCGGCCGGCAATGGCATGTCGGTGCTGGAACAAACGCCACGCGACGACAAGGCGATCGCCGAACTCAACGCATTGCTTGAAGCTATCTATTGAATACTTAATGAATATTCAATAGATAGTCAAAAAAAATTCAATAGATACTCTACAGAACCAACAGGAATAACATCATGGCGATCACCAAAAAGCCGGCCGGCATCACGAACAATCCGGCCCAAGACAAATTCATCGAAGCGGCGCCAGACGGCGCCAAGCCCGGCAAGCCTGATGATGAAGGCAGCGTACAAATCACGCTACGCATGAGCCGCGACCAATTGGAGCGCATCAGCCGCATCGCCAAGCGCCAGGGCATCCCGCGCGCCAGCTACATCAAGCGCTCGGTCTTCATCCAACTCGAAACTGACGAACAAGAAAAATGAAGAGAGCCCCCTGTGGTGGCTCTCAGAATACACGCGAGGGATTCTCTTGGTTATTCCACTCCAGGTGGAACCACAATACATTGTGGCGGCGCTTAGCTTGCTTCCTTCCTCGCTAACAGCTAAACCTTACCGATGTTCCGGACTTTCGCTGGCATTCGGCTTGCACCTATGCGGCGTCGGTGCCTCTAGTATACACACGACTGTGTTGTCATTAGACGAGCATTACCGGTCCAGCGCCCGGTAAAGCGTCGAACGATGAACGCCAAGAAGGGATGCAGCATCCTTCACCGTGTGAGTCTCCTGGTCGATCAGATTGCGGGCATGCGCGATCTGCTCCGGGGCCAGTGTTGGGCGTGGCCCGAACTTCACACCACGCGCCTTGGCCGCCACGCGGC
>CANFGA010000192.1 GCA_947446335.1 Oxalobacteraceae bacterium
AACAGGAGATACTATGAGTTGGTTGGAAAAACTGCTGCCCCCGCGGATACAGCGCTCGGACGCAACGGCGCGCAAGACGATGCCGGAAGGTCTGTGGGTCAAGTGCCCGTCGTGCGAGGCGGTGTTGTACCGCACCGATCTGGAATCGAACTTGCATGTGTGCCCGAAATGCAGTCACCACATGCGCATCCGGGCTCGGGCCCGGCTCGATGGCTTGCTCGATGCCGGCGGGCGTTATGAAATCGGCCAGGAAACCTTGCCGGTCGATACGCTCAAGTTCAAGGATAGCAAGAAATATCCTGACCGCTTGAAAGCGGCGATGGAAGCGACCGGCGAAACCGATGCGCTGATCGTGTTGGGCGGCGCCATCATGACGCTGCCCGTGATCGTGGCGTGCTTCGAGTTTGAATTCATGGGCGGTTCGATGGGGTCGGTCGTGGGCGAGCGCTTCGTGCGCGGCGCGCAAGCGGCGCTGGAGCAAAAAGTGCCATTCATCTGCATCACGGCCACCGGCGGTGCGCGCATGCAAGAGGGGCTGCTGTCGCTGATGCAAATGGCGAAGACCACCGCGATGTTGACCAAGCTCTCGGCCAAGAAATTGCCGTTCATCAGCGTCCTGACCGACCCGACGATGGGGGGCGTATCGGCATCGTTTGCCTTCATGGGCGATATCGTGATCGCCGAACCGAAGGCCTTGATCGGCTTTGCCGGCCCGCGCGTGATCGAAAACACCGTGCGCGAAAAGCTGCCCGAAGGCTTCCAGCGCGCCGAATTCCTGGTCACCAAGGGCGCGGTCGACATGATCGTCGATCGCCGCAAGATGCGCGAAGAAATCGCCCGTTTGCTGGCCTTGTTGCAAAACCAGCCGGCCGAGGTGCTGGCGTGATGTAGTTGGCCTGTTTGCTGTCTCGTATTACCCGGCGCGCCCTACAGGGTGCGCCGCTGTCCTTGCTCTTTGCTTCATTCGCCGATTCATTCAAGTTATTCAAGAAGTGCTCCCATGCAAACTCTCCCCACTACACTGCCGCAATGGCTTGCCATGCTGGAAGCCCGGCATGCCGAGGTGCACATCAATCTGGGCCTCGAGCGCGTGCGCTCGGTCAAGGAGCGCATGGCGTTGCAATTTTATTGCCCGGTCATCATGGTTGCCGGCACCAATGGCAAGGGCTCCACTTGCGCGATGCTGGAATCGATCTTGTTGCGCGCCGGTTACAAGGTCGGCACCTACATCAAGCCGCATTTTCTCGACTTTAACGAGCGTGCGCGAATCGGTGGAGAACTGGCTTCGGATGCGGCGCTGATCGCCAGTTTCGAAGTCGTCGAGGCGGCGCGCGGGACGACCGATCTGACCTATTTCGAATTCACCACGCTGGCCATCATGCATTTGCTGGCCGGATCCGGGCTCGATGTCGCCATCCTCGAAGTGGGGCTGGGCGGGCGCCTCGATGCCGTGAACGTGATCGATGCCGACGTGGCCATCGTGACCAGCATCGACATCGACCATGTCGATTATCTGGGCAGCACGCGCGAAGCAATCGGTTTCGAAAAAGCCGGCATTTTTCGCGCCGGCAAAGTGGCCATTTGCAGCGATCCGGTGCCACCGGCCTCGTTGCTGGCGCATGCGCAAGCGATCAACGCCGACCTCTGGCTGCTGGGCAAGGACTTCAATTATTCCGGCGACAAGCAGCAATGGAATTTCGGTGGCCGCAGCCTGCGTCGCAATTCGCTCGCTTATCCGAGCTTGCGCGGCGCCAACCAGATCCTGAACGCGTCGGCCGCGCTGGCCGCGCTCGAAGCGCTGAAGTTGCAGCTGCCGGTGGGGGCTCAGGATGTGCGCAGCGGCCTGGTCATGGTCGAATTGCCGGGTCGCTTCCAAGTCTTGCCGGGGCGCCCGACCGTGATTCTCGATGTCGCACACAACCCGCATGCGGCATCGGCGCTGAACCAGAACCTGGGCAACATGGGTTTTCATCCCTATACCTATGCTGTCTTCGGCTCCATGGCCGACAAGGATATCGATGGCGTGCTCAGCGCGATGGCCGAACATGTCGACCATTGGTGCTTGTGCGATTTGCCATCGGCGCGCGCCGCTAGCGCGAGCGCTGTCGCAGCGCAAGTGCAGTTGTTGCCAGGCATGGATGATCTCGAACACAGTGTCGCCATTTTCGCCGATCCATCTGCAGCATACGCAAATGCAATGAGCCGGGCCGGGGAGAATGATAGAATTGTGGTCTTTGGCTCCTTCCTGACCGTCGCCGGTGTGATGGCGGCCCGAAAATCCTCACTCCATTGAACGCATTCAACTGAAAATCACGCATGGGCTTGTTCTCGTTCCTCAGTAAAAACAAGCAGGCAAGCACTGCCGAAGACAGCGGTTATTATTCCGGTGCCGACGAGCAGGCATTGAGCGCCCGGGCGCGCTCCAAGCGCGCATCGAGCGCAGGGGACGCCGCCGAGCCGGTTGCACCGCGCCGCGCCGCCAAGGGTGGCGCCGACGATCCGGTACTGCCTGAAAAGAAACGTGCACGGCGCCGCCTGGTGGGCGCGATCGGCCTCGCGCTGGCGGTCGCGATCGGCTTGCCGATGATCCTCGATTCCGAGCCGAAGCCGCTGGCGTCCGACATAGAGATCCGGATTCCGTCGAAGGCGCAGGCCGTGACCATCAATGGTGCCACAAGCGGAACTGCTGCCAGCAGCACTGCGCAAGGCACCATACAGGCGGCCGTGCCTGCGGCCGGCGCCGCGCTGGATCCGTCCGAACAGATCATCGCTACCCCGCCGCCATTGCCTTCGATCGTGATGCCGGCGACCGATGTCAAGCCGGCGCCGGCGCCGATGCCGCTGCCAGTACCGAAGGCCGAGGCGCCGGTGCGGTCAGCCGAGTCCAAGCTTGACCCTGAGCCCAAGCCGGTAGTGCGGGTCGAGCCGACGCCCAAGGCGGTCGACTCGACCCGGGCGCTGGCGATCCTCGAGGGCCGCCCTCCAGTGAAGGAGGCTGCAGTCAAGGAAGCAAGTGGATTCAATTATGTGGTGCAAGTGGCGGCGCTGGCCACGCAAGACAAGGTCGATGAATTGCAGGAGCGCTTGAAGGCGGCTGGCATCGATTCCTATACTCAAAAGATATCGACTCCTGCCGGTCAGCGCATACGGGTACGGGTCGGGCCTTTTGGCAGCCGTGAAGAAGCCGACAAGGCGCTGGCCAGGCTGGCCCGGCTCGGTTTGAATGGTTCGCTGGTGCCGACCTGATGAAGGCGGCAGATCCGGCATGACGATCTTCGACTATCTGGTGCTGCTGGTGCTGGTTTGTTCGGTGCTGATCAGCACCATGCGCGGCCTGATCAAGGAAGTGCTGTCGCTGGTCGGTTGGGTGGTCGCGTTCGTGGTTGCCAATGCCTATGGCGCGCAACTGGCCGAGATGTTGCCCGCTGCAGTGCCTGGCGTTGCGCTGCGCATGATGCTGGCCTTTGTCGTGCTGTTCATCGGTGTGCGTATCTTGATGGGGCTGCTCACGATGGCGCTCGACGCCGTGGTGACAGCGAGTGGCCTGGGCCTCGCCGATCGCGGCCTGGGCAGTTTGTTCGGCGTTGCGCGCGGCCTGGTGCTCGTGATGGCTGGTGTCATCTTGTGCGGCATGACGGAAATTCCCCGCCAGTCCTTTTGGACCAATGCTTTGCTCAGTCCGCTGGCAGAAACCGGCGTGCGCAGCATCAAGCCTTATTTGCCGACTGCTTACGCGCAATATGTGCGGTTTTGAATTCTTAGTATTTTTTGAGCATCCTTTTTAATATCAACATCAAGTAGCATCAATCCAGGAGCGCACCATGTGTGGCATCGTCGGCGTCGTTTCTCATCAACCTGTCAATCAATTGCTCTATGATGCCTTGCTGCTGTTGCAGCATCGCGGTCAGGATGCAGCAGGTATTGCGACCAATCATAGCAGTATGTTTTCCATGCACAAGGCCAATGGTCTGGTGCGCGATGTATTTCGTACCCGTAACATGCGTTCGCTGCAAGGCAACTCAGGCATCGGCCATTGCCGCTACCCGACCGCCGGCTCGTCCAGCGAAGAAGAGGCGCAACCGTTTTACGTCAATGCGCCATTCGGCATCACGCTGGCGCATAACGGCAATCTGACCAACTGGGAACAGCTCAAGATCGAGATGTTCAAGAATGACCGGCGCCACATCAACACCGATTCCGATTCGGAAGTGTTGCTCAACGTGCTGGCGCATGAAATCCAGGAAGCGACGACCGGTTATTCGCTCGACCCGCAAGCGGTGTTCAAGGCCGTGGCCGTGCTGCACCGCCGTGTGCGCGGCGCTTACGCTGCCGTGGCGCAGATCGCCGGCCTGGGCTTGCTGGCTTTTCGCGATCCGTTCGGCATCCGGCCTTTGTGCATGGGCATCAACGAGACCGACAAGGGTCCCGAATACCTGATCGCCAGCGAATCGGTTGCGCTCGAAGGGATGGGCTTTCGCTTCGAGCGCGACATTGCGCCGGGCGAAGCGATCTTCATCGATCTCGATGGCGTTCTGCACAGCCAGCAATGCGCCGACAATCCGAGCCTCAATCCCTGCGCCTTCGAATACGTGTATCTGGCGCGGCCCGATTCGATCATCGATGGCGCCTCGGTCTATGCAACGCGCCTGAAGATGGGCGAATACCTGGCCGACAAGATCAAGCAAGCCTTTCCGCAAGGCGAGATCGACGTCGTGATGCCGATTCCCGATTCGTCGCGCCCGGCAGCGATACAGTTGGCGCTGAAGCTGAACATTCCCTATCGCGAAGGCTTCATCAAGAACCGCTACATCGGCCGCACCTTCTTGATGCCGGGCCAGGGCGTGCGCGAAAAATCAGTGCGCCAGAAGCTGAACGCAATCGGTTCCGAATTCAAGGGCAAGACGGTGCTGCTGGTCGACGATTCGATCGTGCGCGGCACGACCAGCCGTGAAATCGTGCAAATGGCGCGCGAAGCCGGCGCCAAGCGCGTCATTTTCGCCTCCGCAGCACCACCGGTGATCTTCCCTAACGTCTACGGCATCGACATGCCGACCCGCGACGAGTTGATCGCTTACGGGCGCAGCGTGGATGAAGTGTGCCGCGAAATCACCGCCGACGCCCTGGTGTACCAGGATATCGATGCGCTCAAGCGCTCGATTTCGGATGTCAACCCGGCGCTGACCAACTTCGAGGCATCGTGCTTCGATGGCATTTACGTCACCGGCGACGTGTCGCAAGCCTATCTCGACCGACTCGAATATGCGCGTCACAATCCGAAGGCCGGGCGCGAAGAAGATGCTGCCCGCTCCCAACTGAACCTGAACCTGGCGACATCGGAATAGCGATGGCGCGCCCGGCGCCATCAGGCGCCGGGAGGTGAATTGCCAGCGAATTACAAACGAATTACAAGCGATCATGAACGAGAAGAAAAACTACGGTTTCACGACCACGATCTTGCACAACGACCGGCGCAAGGCGATCGAGCACGGATCGTTGCATCGGCCTATCCATACTTCGGTCGCGTTCGGTTATGCCGATGCACGCCAGTTGGCCTCGGTCTTTCAGGGCAAGGAGCCGGGCTATCGCTACGGCCGCCAGGGCAATCCGACCGTGGCGGCGCTCGAAGACAAGGTCACCAAGATGGAAGATGGCGTGGCCAGTCTGTGCTTCGCCACCGGCATGGCGGCCATCGGCGCGCTGTTCCAGGCGCTGCTGCGCGCCGGCGACCATGTGGTGTCCTCGGCCTTCTTGTTTGGCAACAGCAACAGCCTGTGGCAAACAGTAGCTGGCCAAGGCGTGCAAGTGGCGTTCGTCGATGCCACCGATGTGGCGCATGTGGCTGCAGCCATCACGCCAGAGACCCGCATCGTGTTCGTCGAAACCATCGCCAACCCGCGCACCCAGGTCGCCGATCTGGCGCGCATCGGCGACTTGTGCCGCGAACGCGGCATCTTGTTCGTGGTCGACAACACGATGACTACGCCATACCTGTTTCGCCCGAAATCGGTATCGGCCGGTCTGGTCGTCAATGCCTTGACCAAGTCGATCGCCGGCCATGGCGATGCGCTGGGCGGCAGCTTGACCGATACCGGTTGCTATGACTGGAGCTTGTACCCCAACATCGCCAGCAATTACCAGCGCAATCCAGTGGCGCAATGGGGCATGGCGCAGTTGCGCGCCAAGGGCTTGCGCGATTTTGGCGCGTCGCTGGGGCCGGAAGCGGCGCACCATATTGCGATCGGTGCCGAGACGCTGGCGCTGCGCATGGAGCGCGCCTGTTCCAATGCGCTGGCACTGGCGCTGATGCTGCAGGCCGATCCGCGCGTGGCTGCCGT
>CANFGA010000193.1 GCA_947446335.1 Oxalobacteraceae bacterium
CGGTGACTGCGCTGCGCCACGGCAGCAACGGCGATTTCGTCTACGTGCTCAACGCGCGTGAACGCACCGTGGCCCTGCGCACGGTCACGCGCGGACAAGCCAGCGCCACACAGGTCGAGATCAGGACCGGCTTGAAGGTGGGCGAACAAGTGATCACCGAGGGAGCCGACCGGCTCAAGGATGGCGCCAAGGTGATCTTGCCCGGTGACAAGCCGCGCACGCCAGGCAAACGCGGCGGTGCTGCTGCTTCGAACTCGGCTGCGCCCACGCCGGCCCAGGCCGGTGCGGTCGATGCCGGCGCGGCAGCTGCTGGCACCCCGGCGGCCGGCGCCCCGGTGGCCGGCACCCCGGTGGCCGGCACCCCGGTGGCCGGCACCCCGGTGGCCGGCGCTCCGGCGGCCGCGCGCAATCCTGCAGCCGGTTCGGCGCAATGAATCCGTCCGGTCCATTCATCGGGCGCCCGGTAGCGACCGCGCTGCTGATGCTGGCGATCGTGCTGGCTGGTATCGTCGGTTTCAAGTTCCTGCCCTTGTCGGCCTTGCCGCAAGTCGATTTTCCGACCATCCAGGTTCAGACGCTGTATCCCGGCGCCAGCCCCGAAGTGATGGGCCAGACCGTCACCGCGCCGCTCGAGCGCCAGTTCGGTCAGATGTCGGGCTTGCAGCGGATGAGTTCAACCAGCGCGGCCGGGGTTTCGTTGGTCACGCTGCAATTTGGTTTGGGCCAGACGCTGGACGTAGCCGAGCAGGAAGTGCAAGCGGCGATCAATGCCGGCGGCTCGCTGCTGCCGACCGATTTGCCGGCGCCGCCGGTGTATGCGAAAGTCAATCCGGCCGATGCGCCGGTGCTGACCCTGGCCATCACGTCCGACACGATGCCGTTGACCGAGGTGCAAAACATCGTCAACACGCGCCTGGCGTTGAAGATCAGCCAGGTCGCCGGCGTGGGACTGGTGACGCTGTCGGGCGGCCAAAGGCCGGCCGTGCGGATCCAGGCTGACACGCAGGCATTGGCGTCCAACGGGCTCGGACTCGACACCTTGCGCACCGCGATTGCTGCCGCCAATGCCAACAGCGCCAAGGGCAGCTTCGATGGCCCCACGCGCTCGTTTACGATCAATGCCAACGACCAGTTGCTCGCTGCTGCCGATTACAAAAAATTGATAGTCAGTTATCGCAATGGCGCCCCGGTGCGCCTCTCTGACGTGGCCAACGTCATCGACAGCGCCGAAAACATCAAGCTCGGGGCTTGGGCCAACCTGAAGCCGGCCATCATCTTGAACGTGCAGCGCCAGCCTGGCGCGAACGTGATCGCCACCGTCGATGCGATCAAGGCCCGCTTGCCCGAATTGCAGGCCGGCTTGCCGAGCGCGATGCAAGTCGATGTCTTGAGCGATCGAACCACCGGCATTCGCGCCTCGGTCAAGCATGTCGAGATCGAACTGTTGCTGGCCGTGGTGATGGTGGTGCTGGTGATCTTCTTTTTCTTGCACAGCATGCGCGCCACCATCATCGCCAGCCTGGCGGTGCCCATTTCCTTGATCGGCACCTGCGGCGCGATGTATTTGCTCGGTTACAGCTTGAACAACCTGAGCCTGATGGCGCTCACGATCGCGACCGGTTTTGTCGTCGACGATGCGATCGTGATGATTGAAAACATCGCGCGCCATATCGAAAAGGGTGAGACGCCGATGGCTGCCGCGATCAAGGGCGCAGCCGAGATTGGCTTTACCATCATTTCGCTCACCGTCTCGTTGATCGCGGTGCTGATTCCGCTGCTGTTCATGGGCGACATCGTGGGTCGCTTGTTTCGCGAATTCGCGATCACGCTGGCGATCACGATCCTCATTTCCTGCGTCGTCTCGCTGACCTTGGTGCCGATGATGTCGGCGCGCTGGCTGAAAAGCCACGCCGAAGAAAAGCCGGGCGCCCTGGCGCTGCGCACGCAAGCTTTCTTTGACCGCGTGGTCCATCACTACGACCGCGGCCTGATCGTGGTGCTCAGGCACCAGGGTTTGACGTTGCTGGTGGCCGTGGCGACGCTGGCGCTGACGGTGCTGCTGTACATGGTGATTCCGAAGGGCTTGTTTCCTACCCAGGACACCGGTCAATTGCAGGCGCGCGTCGAAGCGTCGCAATCGGTCTCGTATGCGCGGATGGCAAGCTTGCAGCAAGCTGCTGCCAAGGCGATCCTGGAAGATCCCGATGTCGAGTCGCTCAGTTCGCAAGTGGGCGTCGATGCGGCCAACAACAGCATGCTGCACACGGGGCGCATGCTGATCAATTTGAAACGCGAGCGCACCAGCAGCCAGCTCGATACAATGCTGCGCCTGAAGCAGCGGGTCAGTGAAGTGGCCGGCGTGACGCTGTATCTGCAGCCGACCCAGGATTTGACGATCGACGCCGAAACCGGGCCTACCCAGTACCGCGTCTCTTTGGAAGGTTCCGACAGCGCCACCGTCACGCTGTGGGCCAACAAGCTCGTTGCCCACTTGAATGCCAAGGCGCAACTTCGCAACGTGGTGACCGACGCCGGCGCTACCGGCGCGGCGGCCCAGATCATCATCGATCGCGACAGCGCGGCGCGCCTGTCGATCACCACGGCGGCGATCGACGACGCCTTGTACAACGCCTTCGGCCAGCGCATCGTCTCGACCATTTTCACCGAAACCAACCAGTACCGGGTGATCCTGGAAGCGCGGCCGGGTACGTTGACGACGCCGGAGTCCTTGGGGCAGTTGCCACTGCGCACCGCTTCCGGCAAGACCACGCCGTTGTCCAGCATAGCGACCATCAGCGAGCAACCGGCGCCGCTGCAGATCACGCGCGTGGCCCAATATCCGGCCACCACGCTCGGCTTCGATACTGCCGACGGCGTGTCGCTGGGCGAGGCGGTCGACGTGATCCGCGTGGCAGCACAGGAGATCAAGTTGCCGGTCGCGGTCAGCATGACCTTCCTCGGTGCGGCTGGCGCTTATCAGGCATCGCTGTCGAGTCAGCTCTGGCTGATCCTGGCCGCGCTGGTGTGCGTCTACATCGTGCTCGGCGTGCTGTACGAAAGCTACATCCATCCGATGACGATCTTGTCGACGCTGCCATCGGCTGGCGTGGGTGCTCTCTTGATGCTGATGATCAGCGGCCAGGATCTGGGCGTGATCGGTATCATCGGCATCATCTTGTTGATCGGCATCGTGAAGAAGAATGCGATCATGATGATCGACTTTGCGATCGATGCCGAGCGCACCGAGGGCAAGTCGGCGCAGGAAGCGATCCACCAGGCGGCGCTGCTACGGTTTCGGCCGATCCTGATGACGACGCTGGCGGCGCTGTTCGCGGCCGTGCCGCTGATGCTGGGCTGGGGCGATGGCGCCGAATTGCGCCGTCCGCTCGGTCTGGCCATTTTCGGCGGCTTGATCGTGAGCCAGTTGCTGACGCTGTTCACGACGCCGGTGATTTACCTCGGTTTTGATCGCCTCGGGCGGCGCTGGTCCGGCCGTCCCGATGCCGGCAAAGACGGCAAAGACGGCGAAGCGACTGCGGGCGGGAGCGTCGCGTGAATCTATCGGAACCTTTCGTACGGCGCCCGATCGCCACCATTTTGCTCACGATCGGCATCGCATTGGCCGGCATCGTGGCGTACTTCGTGCTGCCGGTGGCGCCGCTGCCGCAAGTCGACTATCCGACCATTTCGGTGTCGGCCTCGTTGCCGGGCGCGAGCCCGTTGACGATGGCGACCTCGGTGGCAACGCCGCTCGAGCGGCGCCTCGGTTCGATTGCCGGCGTCAATGAAATCACGTCCAACTCCGGCAGCGGCTCGACCCGCATCAGCTTGCAGTTCGAGCTGAACCGCAAGATCGACGCCGCCGCGCGCGAAGTGCAGGCGGCGATCAATGCCAGTCGCGTCGACTTGCCGGCCACGCTGCGCAGCAACCCGACTTATCGCAAGGCCAACCCGTCCGATTCGCCGGTGGTGATTCTGGCACTGACCTCAAGAACGCGCACGCCTGGCCAGGTGTTCGATGCCGTGTCGAACCTGGTGCAGCAAAAGCTGGCCCAGGTCAAGGGCGTCGGCGATGTCGAAGTCGGTGGCGGTTCGCTGCCGGCGGTACGCGTCGACCTGTTGCCGTATGCGTTGAACCGCTACGGCGTTTCGATGGAAGACGTGCGCGCAGCGCTGCAGTCGACCAATGCAAATCGGCCTCGGGGCGCAATTGAAGGCGACGATCGGCGCCTGCAAATCTATTCCGGTGCTACCGTCACCGGCCCGCGCCCGGCGGCCAAGGATTACCGTCCGCTCGTGGTAGCCTGGCGCGATGGCGCCGCGATCCGTCTCGATGACGTGGCCGAAGTGGCTGACAGCGTCGAAAACATCAATACGCTGGGCTTGTTCAATGGCGACCCGGCCGTGATCGTGCTGGTCACGCTGCAGCCGGGCGCCAACGTGATCGAAACCGTCGATGGCGTGCGCGCGCTGCTGCCGCAATTGCAAGCGCAGCTGCCGCCCGACGTGCAACTGGCGATCGCCTCCGACAGCACCAATTCGATCCGCTCGTCGCTGCATGAAATCGAGATCACGCTGATCATTTCGATCCTGCTGGTGGTGCTGGTGGTGAGCGCCTTCTTGCGCAGCGTGCGCGCCACCATCATCCCGGCCGTGGCCACCATCGTTTCCCTGCTGGGGACCTTTTGCGTGATGTATGCGCTCGGTTTCAGCCTGAACAACCTGTCGCTGATGGCGCTCACGGTGGCCACCGGTTTTGTCGTCGACGATGCGATCGTGGTGCTGGAAAACACCGCGCGCCACATCGAAAACGGGATGGACCGTTTCGAGGCCGCGTTGCTGGGGGCGCGCGAAGTGGGTTTCACCGTGCTCTCGATCAGTCTCTCGCTGGTGGCGGTGTTCATTCCGCTGCTGTTCATGGGCGGCCAGGTCGGACGGCTGTTTCGCGAGTTCGCCGTGACCTTGTCGGCCGCGGTGCTGATCTCGCTGGTGATCTCGTTGACGACGACGCCGATGATGTGTGCCTGGCTGCTCAAGCCCGGTGACATGAATAAAGAGCCGGGCCGCATCGCGCGCGTTTTCGAGCGCGGTTTCGACAAGATACTGAAGCTGTATCAGATCAGCCTGGACTGGGCCTTGTCCAGCGCCGCGCTGGTGATGGTGATCCTGGCCTTCGTGATCGGCTTGAATGTCTACCTGTTCAGCGTCGCGCCCAAGGGCTTCTTTCCGCAGCAAGATACCGGCCAGATCCGCGGCGGCGTGCGCGCCGACCAGAGCATTTCATTCCAGGCCATGCAAGGCAAATTGAAACAATTGGTCGACATCATCGACGCCGATCCGGCCGTCGCTACCGTGGTTGGTTTCACCGGCGGCAGCCGCGCCGGGGGCGGTTTCATGTTCATCAACTTGTTGCCGGCGGCCGAGCGCAGCGAAGGCGCGCAAGAGGTGATCGCCAGACTGCGTCCCAAGCTGGCCAAGATCACCGGCGTGCGGCTGTTCCTGAACCCGGTGCAAGACTTGCGCATGGGCGGGCGACAAACCAATTCGACTTACCAGTACACGTTGAAGAGCGATAACAGCGCCGACTTGAAGCTATGGGCGAACCGCTTGTCCGATGCGATGCGGGGCAAGGCCGAGTTGATCGATGTCGATACCGACCAGGCTGAAAACGGCGTCGAAACCTTTGTCACGGTCGACAAGGATAGCGCGGCGCGGCTCGGCATTTCATCGCGCGATGTCAACAATGCGCTCTACAACAGCTTTGGCCAGCGCCAGGTCGCCACCATCTATGGCGAGATCAACCAGTATCACGTGATCATGGGCGTGGCGCCGCGCTTCGCCACTAGTCCGGAAGCGCTGCGCGATGTCTATGTGCCGTCGAAGCCGGTGGCCGGAACCACTGCAGCCACCGCCACCACCGCGGCCACCGCCGGCACGATCACGACCGCCACCGGTATCAGTGCGCTGCGCGATCCGGCCAGCGGGCAGGCGCTCAGCACGGCATCGACGACGATGGTGCCTTTGTCTGCGATCGCCAGCTTCGCCGAAAGTTCGACGCCGACCTCGATCAGTCACCAGGATAGCGAACTGGCCACGACGATCTCGTTCAACCTGGCCGAAGGCAGCACGCTGGTTGCCGGTCAGGATGCGGTCATGGCGGCCGAAGCCGAGATCGGGATGCCGATCAATGTGCGCGGCAGTTTCGAAGGCACCGCGCGCGCAGCCCAGGATAGCAACGACCAGCAACCGCTGTTGATTCTGGCGGCGATCGTGGTCATTTACATCGTGCTCGGCATTTTGTACGAGAGCCTGGTGCATCCAGTC
>CANFGA010000194.1 GCA_947446335.1 Oxalobacteraceae bacterium
GTCAGCGGTCTCAGTGCGGCGATACTGAACTCGGCGCGCACCTTGGCCGAGCTGCAAGACTTGCGCGTGGCCGGGGTGCTGACCAAGCCGATCCGCGCCGAGGCCTTGCGCGCATTGCTGCAGGCGCCGCAAGCGGCGATCGCAGCGCGGCGCGCAGTGCCGGTACTGCTGCTGGCCGATCTGGCGCGCGCGATAGCCAACAACGAGCTGATCTTGCATTACCAGCCGCAGGTGCGCCTGGCTGATGGCGCCTGGGTCGGCGTGGAGGCGCTGGTGCGCTGGCAACATCCGCAGCACGGCTTGTTGTACCCCGATGCCTTCATCGATCTGGCTGAACGTGGCGGACTGGCCTTGCAATTGACGCGCAAGGTGATCGCGATGGCATTGGGTGAATTCGCCGGCGCGGCCGCTGCGCTCGATTTTCACGGCAATTTATCGCTCAATTTGCCGCCGGTCGCGATGACCGATGTGCGCTTTCCCGAGTCGGTGCTGGAAGCCATTTCCCGCTCGGGTTGCGAGACGATGAAATTGACGTTTGAAGTGACCGAGACCTCGGTGCCGCCGAATCCTGCCGTGGCGCTCGATATCCTGACCCGGCTGGCGCTGAAGGGCTTCACCTTGTCGATCGATGATTTCGGCACCGGCCACTCGTCGCTGGAAAACTTGCAGCAACTGCCGTTTGGCGAACTCAAGATCGATCTCGTTTTCGTGCGGGTGGCTGAAACCAGCGGGTCGGCGCGCACGATCGTCGAAAATTCGATCGCGCTCGGGCGCCAACTGGGCCTGGTGGTGTTGGCCGAGGGGGTCGAAAATGCGACGCTCTGGCACTGGCTGCACGATGCCGGCTGCGAGCTGGCCCAGGGTTATTTCATCGCCAAGCCGATGGCGCTGGAAGCTTTGGCCGCATGGCAACGCGAATGGATGCAGCGGCGCCCTGGCTGCTTGACCAGGGGCTGCGGCAATCAGAACTTGTAGCTGATGCCCACGCGCACGACTGGATAGAATTTGAACGAGTCGGCCTTGTCGCGCAGCTTGACATTTTCTGCCGCCACGTCGTTATCGAGGCGCGTGCATAGCATTGCGTCGAGGGTGCAGCCGCTGCTGACCAGCGAGGTGTTGGGCGAGCCCTGGAACAGGACGCCCAGATCGCTGGTAAAGCCCCAGCCCTTGTCCTTGGCCAGCGCATTGCCCCAGCCGATGCCCACGTAAGGCGCTACCTTGCGGAAGTCGACCTTGCCGTCGATGCGTCCGGCGTTGTCGGCGTTGTAGGTGTTGCCGTTCAGCGTATAAGTGCCGTTGTTGTTGGACTTGCCCACTGCGTCGATCTGGTTGCCGTCGTAGACCAGGCCGGCGCTGACGCGAAACGGGCCTTGCATCGGAAACCAGTCGAGCAACGCTTCCAGCGAGGTCAGTTTCAGCTTGAAGTCATAATCGACGTTGCTGGTGTTGCCAGAATAGGAATAATTGAGATAGTTGACGCCGATGCGCGCATTCAGATGCTCTTGCAGTGGCGCGCTCAGGTGCAGGCCGAAGCCGGTGGTGCCGATGTCGGCGCTCACGCCAACCTGGGCCTGCGCCGCACTCGCCAGCAGCATCCCGGCAGCCAATGCCAGCGCGGTCATGGTGTTGCTTATTGCTTTGTTTGTTGCCTTGTTCATTGATTTCCCTGGATGTTATTTTGTTTCTCCAAAGAAATTATATCAGTAAAATGATCAAGAATGCAGCAATGTTGATGTTGCCAATTCCACGCTCATTCTTTGATCAAAAAAGCGTCGATGATGCTGCCAGCCCAGCAAAGGGCGCCAACAGCGATGGCGATCGTGACCATCGTGTCTTGCGCTGCTGGCGCCGCCAGTTGCGCCGAAATCGATTGCGCATCCTGGGCCATCGTGCCGCTTTCGATTTGCATCAGGATCGCGTTGGCGCGTGCGGCCGCGACCTTGATCAAGAACAGGATGGCCAGCACCGACGGCAGCAAAAACCAGCAACCGCGCGCCCGGCGTTGCAACACGAAGTGGCCCAGGCCGGGAAACACCAGCGCCGAAATCAGGGCGGCCTTGATCGATGGCTTCATCGCTGCGCTGTCATTGCGCCGTGGCCGCCTCGTAGGCGCTGGCATCGAGCAAAGCGTCGAATGCGCTGACATCATCGGGCTTGATCTTGAACAGCCAGGCGCCATAAGCATCGGCATTGATCGCCTCCGGTGTGTCGAGTACATTCTGGTTGACGGCGCAGACTACGCCGGCGAGCGGGGCGTAGATGTCGCTGGCGGCCTTGACCGATTCCACCACGGCCGCCTCGCCGGCGGCTGCGTAGTGTTGGCCGACGATCGGCAATTCGACGAACACGATGTCGCCCAGTGCATCTTGTGCAAATTCGGTGATGCCGACAGTGGCGCTGCCATCGGCTTCCAGTCGCACCCATTCGTGGGAGGTCGTGTATTTCAAGTTTGCAGGAGTAGTCATGGTGGCTCAGTAGTCAGCGTTGGTGGAAAAATGCATGTCGAACAGGAGAGAATCGATGCAATCGGGGAGTCAGAGTGTGGGGTATCAGCGGCCACCGGACTGCGCTTTGATCGCGATCGTCTGTGCCCGCGCGCCAGAGTCTTCTGGCTTGCGCAATTTCAGGTGCGATGAATATATGCCAGCGTCGATTTCCTGTCAATCGCTACGCCCGTCGATGCGCATGGTTGACTATCGAATCAGCGACGCGGTGATAGCGATATCGTGATGCATGGCAAGAGTTCTGCATCTGCCATGCGTGAAATCAACTGCGCCGGCGCAGCGCTTGCCTTGGCTGATCCGGCCTTGTTAGAATCGGTGCAACCATGGGCGGGCGCAATGAAGAATCTGGAACACGATGCCTTTTTTGTCTTGAGCGGTGACGTCAACAGCGACATGGTCAGGCGCATCTTTGAAGCGGCCGACGCCATGACGCAGCATGCCACCGCCCATCTGTTGCTGCAGTCGCATGGCGGCTATGTCAGCGACGGCATTTGCCTCTACAATCTGCTGCGCAAATTGCCGGTCGAGATCGCGATGTACAACGCGGGCGCCGTCGCCTCGATCGCCGTCATCGTGTTCCTGGCCGGGCAGCATAGAAAAGCGAGTGCGAGCGCGCGCTTCATGATTCACAAGTCGCAGACTTCAAGCACGTCCGAGCTTGGGCCCGATGCGCTGCAAGTGATCGTCGATGGCTTGCGCGCCGACGACTTGAGAACTGAACAGATCTTGAAGCAGCATCTGCATTTGAGTGCTGCGCACTGGAGCGTGCATGCCTGTTCGGATCTGCATCTGACGTCGAACGAAGCCTTGCAGGTAGGCTTGATCGATGAAATCGCCGACTTTACACCTCCCAGAGGCCAGCGCATCACTTGCATTTGATGTAATGGCGGCAACGCCATTCGCGCCCAGGGCTTGTGCTGCAATCATCGCCTAGTCCAGGGGCGCACGCTTTGGAGCCCGGAAACAGCTTATAAACTGGTATGATGAGGCACTTTTTATTGGAGTATCCGGGGCTCGAAGCGGTTTTTTCCAGCTTGCTCGATGCTCCATTGATCTCACTCTAACGCCGGCCCAGGAAAAGAACAGTTCAAAGCGTGCGCCTATCCTCCATTAAATTGTCCGGATTTAAGTCTTTTGTTGACCCCACCAATTTTCAGGTGCCGGGCCAACTAGTCGGCGTGGTCGGTCCCAATGGCTGTGGCAAGTCGAACATCATCGATGCGGTGCGCTGGGTGCTGGGCGAATCGAAGGCGTCGGAATTGCGCGGCGAATCGATGCAAGACGTCATCTTCAACGGTTCGACGCACCGCAAACCGGCCGGCCGGGCCTCGGTCGAATTGCTGTTCGATAATAACGATGGCAAGGCTGCCGGCCAGTGGGGCCAGTACGCCGAGATCGCCGTCAAGCGCACGTTGACGCGCGACGGCACCTCGACCTATTACATCAACGGCCAGCCGGTGCGCCGGCGCGATATTCAAGACATTTTCCTGGGCACCGGACTCGGTCCGCGCGCCTATGCGATCATCGGCCAAGGCATGATTTCGCGCATCATCGAATCGCGGCCCGAGGAATTGCGGGTCTTTCTGGAAGAAGCTGCCGGGGTATCGAAATACAAGGAGCGCCGGCGTGAAACCGAGAACCGGCTGCAGGGCACGCGCGAGAATTTGCTGCGGCTCGATGACATCTTGCGCGAACTGGGCGCCAACCTGGAGCGTCTGGAAGCGCAGGCCCTCGTCGCGCATCGCTTCCATGCGCTGCAGGCCGATCAGGACGAGAAACAGAAGTTGCTGTGGCTGCTGCGCAAGAACGATGCGCAAAACGACCAGACCCGTTATTTTTGCGATGTAGCGCAAGCCCAGACCGATCTCGAACAGCAGACGGCGCAGTTGCGCCACGTCGAATTGTCGCTGGAGCAATTGCGCCAGTCGCATTTCTCGGTCGGCGACCGTTTGCATCAAGCCCAAGGCGATTTGTACCAGACCAATGCCGAGATCGGCAGCCTGGAAGCGCGGATCAACTTCGTGCTCGAATCGCGCACCCGCCTGCATGCTCAGTTGGCTGCACTCACTGCGCAGCGCGACCATTGGCAGCAGCAGGCGCAGCAATCCCAGGAACAGATCGAGGAAGCCGAGTACCTGCAAGAAGAGCTGGCCGAGCGCGGCGAACAAGCCCAGGCTCGGGCCGAGCAGCAGCAAGAGCAGCTGCCGGGGCTCGATGCGGCGTGGCGCGATGCACAGCGTTCAAGCACCGAGGCGCGCTCAAGCATCATGCAGGCGCAGCAGCAGCTGGAACTGGAATCGGCGCATCAGCGCAATGCTTCGAGCATTCTGGCCAGTCTGGCCGCGCGCCGCGAGCGTTTGCAGCTGGAAAAAAAGGGCTGGGCCCAGCCCGATCAAGGCCACTTGGCCAACCTGAAGCTGGAGCTCGAAGAAAAGCAGCAGGCGCTCGAAGAGCTCGGTTTCGATCTGGAACTGGCGCTCGAACAGCAGCCGCAACTCGAGCAGCAGCGCCAGTTGGCGCAGAGCCTGGTCAATGCCGAAACGGCCGAGCGGGCCCAGTTGCAGGCGCGCTTGCATGCACTGCAGCAATTGCAGCAGCGGGTCCAGGCGCAAGGCAAGGTTCAGCCATGGCTGCAGCGCCATGGACTGGAGCAGTTGCCGCGCATCTGGCAGCAGTTGCGCATCGAACCGGGCTGGGAAACGGCGCTGGAATCGGTGCTGCGCGAGCGCGCTAGCGCGCTGCAGGTGTCGAACATCGATCTGGTCCGCGGTTTTTTCGGCGATGCGCCGCCCGCCAAGCTGGCGCTGTTCGCGCCCTTGATGGGTTTGGTCGAACCGGCTGCGCCGCCTGGCTTGCAGCCTTTCATCGCGCTGCTGAAATTGAACGATCCGCTCTTGCGCGGCGTGTTGCAAGATTGGCTGCACGATGTCTTTGTCGAGGGCGATGCCGGCGCAGCGCTGAGCGATCGCGCCAAACTGCCGCCCGGTGGCTGTTTTGTCACGCGCGAAGGGCATTTGATCACGGCCACTTGCGTGCGTTTTTATGCGGCCGATTCGGAGCAGGAAGGGATGCTGGGTCGCCAGCAAGAAATCGATAATCTCGACAAGCAATCGCGCGCGCAGCAATTGCTGGCCGAGCAAGCGATCTCGGACTCGGTGCGCGCCGAAGCTGCGGCGAGCGCCTTGACGCGCCAATTGACCGACCTGCGTCAGCGCTCGAGCAGCTTGACGCAAGCGGTGCATGGCTTGCAGATCGAGCTCGTGAAGCGCTCCGAGATCGAGGCGCGTCTGGATCAGCGCAGCGCCCAGATCCACTCCGATCTGGCCGAGATCGCCGCGCAAGAAGCCGAGCAGATGCAAGTGAAGTTTGAGTCGGAACAGAAATTCGAGCAGCGCGACGCCGACCTGGCCACGCTGCAATGCGATTACGAGGATGGCCAGACCCGCTTTCTGCGTCTGGAGCAACAGTTGGCCGAGGCGCGGGCACAGTTGCGCGAACTCGAAAGGGCGGCCCAGGAAGCCCAATTCGCGCACAAGTCGCAGCGCAGCAAGATCGACGAATTGCGTCGCAATATCGTCACCGCCAGCACCCAGGCGACACAACTGGCAGCGAGCTTGCAAGCGGGTCAACTGGAACTGGACAATCTCGATAGCGACGCCTTTGACGATGGCTTGCAAGCGTTGCTGGCGCGTCGCGTCAGCGGCGAGAGCGCGTTGTCCAGTGCGCGCCAGGAACTCGATCAGGTCGCGCAGCAATTGCGTGCTCTGGAA
>CANFGA010000195.1 GCA_947446335.1 Oxalobacteraceae bacterium
AATCACCGAAACGGCGGTCATCGCCGACCTGCCCAAGGCGCAGCGCCTGATGACCAGACTGAAAGCGCTCGGTTGCCGTTTTTCGCTCGACGATTTTGGCAGCGGCTTGTCGTCGTTCGCTTATCTGAAAGCGCTGCCGGTCGATTACCTGAAGATCGACGGCATTTTCATCCGCGGCATCGCCAACAATCCGGTCAACCGCGCGATGGTCAAGGCGATCAACGAAGTTGCTCATCTGATGGGCATCTTGAGCGTCGCGGAGTATGTCGAAGATGAGGCCACGCTCGCCGTCGTGCGCGAACTGGGCATCGATTATGCGCAGGGCCATGCGGTGGGCACCTTGCGCGCGCTCTGCGCCGGCGTGGATGAAACGCTGGCCGAAGTTCCCCTGGCCTGGCCTCTAACTCAGGCCAAGTCGGGTGATTTTGATCTACATCAATAAAATTACGCTGCTGATTCCTTACACTCGGCATGCACTTGCGAACTCGCAAGCGCTGCCCGTTCAATCCATGCTGGAAGCCGCCATGCGCAAAAATCTGCCCATTACCAATCACGAAATCGACATCATGGAAGACCATGCCATCGTGTCGAAGACCGACCTGGACGGCAACATCGATTACGTCAATCCCTACTTCATCCAGGTCAGCGGATTCAGCATGGAAGAATTGATGGGCGCGCCGCAAAACATCATTCGCCATCCCGACATGCCGGCCGAAGCCTTCGCCGACATGTGGCACTCGATCAAGGCCGGTGCGCCGTGGAGCGGGCTGGTCAAGAATCGCTGCAAAAATGGCGATTTCTATTGGGTCAACGCCAGCGTGACGCCAATCAATGAAAATGGCAAGGCGGTCGGCTACATGTCGGTGCGCGTCAAGGCCGAACGCACGCAGATCGAAGCGGCAGAGCAAGCCTACCGCGCGATCAACGCACATGCGGCGCACGGCGCCACCATCCAGCATGGCCGCGTGGTCAAGCCGGGCTGGTCGCAGTGGATCTCGAGGTTGCGCCATACATCGCTCGCGCTGCGCATCTGGCTGTGCACCAGCATCGTCAACCTGTTGTTGCTGGGCGTGTGCCTGGGCAGCCTGTTCGCCGGCAGCGCCGACCCGATCGGCCGTTATGCGATTTTTGGCGCCACGCTGGCCGGCTTGCTGATCAATGTCTTCCTGTGGCACACGCTGCGCACGGCCATGCTGCAGCCGCTGGCCAAGGCCTTGGTCGGCGCGCGGGCGATCGCCGCCGGCGACCTGTCGTGCACCTTCGAAACCACCGGCACCGATGAAATAGGACAATTGCTGCGCGCATTGCAGCAAATGAACGGCAACCTGATCGCCACCATCCGCGATGTGCGCAGCTATGTCGATACGATGGATGTGGCGACTCGTGAAATCGCAGCCGGCAACATGGACCTGGCCGGCCGCACCGAAGCGCAGGCGGCCAGCCTGGAGCAAACTGCGTCCTCGATCGAGCAGTTTTCTTCGACCGTGAAGCAAAATGCGCAAAACTCGGTGCAAGCGAATGCGCTGGCGCTGGCGGCGTCCGACGTGGCGGTACAGGGCGGCAAGATCGTGGCCGACGTGATCGCGACGATGACCGACATCAACACCTCGTCGAAAAAGATCGTCGACATCATCGGCTTGATCGAAGGCATCGCTTTCCAGACCAACATCCTGGCGCTGAACGCGGCGGTGGAAGCGGCCCGCGCCGGCGAGCAGGGCCGCGGCTTCGCGGTCGTGGCCGGCGAAGTGCGCAGCCTGGCGCAGCGCTCGGCGCTGGCGGCGAAAGACATCAAGGGCTTGATCGACATGTCGGTCAGCAAAGTCGATGCCGGCATGACGCAAGTGAACCGTGCCGGCGCCACGATGGAGCAAGTGGTCGGCTCGGTCAAGCAAGTGGCCGTGATCATGGAAGAAATAGCGCTGGCGTCGCGCGAGCAGAGCATCGGCGTCGAGCAAGTGAACCAGGCAATCGGCCACATGGATCAGGTGACGCAGCAAAACGCGGCACTGGTCGAACAAGCCGCCGCCGCCGCGACCAGCCTGGCTGAAGAAGCCGGCAGCCTGACGCGGGCAGTCAGCCTGTTCAAGTTCGGCAAAGCCAGGGCACGCGCCAATGCCAGCCGCGCGCGCTCGGCCAGCCCCATGAAACGCCTTGCTGCCTGAAGCGCAGTCCTGCCCTTTACACCAGTTTTTACCAGTTTTTGAATCGATACCATGTCCACATCCGTCAGCCCAGTCATGTCATCCGCGCCGTCGGCAGTCGAATTCGATGCCGAACTCATCAACAAGTTGGGCCAGTCGGGTCCGCGCTACACGTCCTATCCGACGGCCGACCGCTTCACCAGCGATTTCGGCTACGGCAACTATCTGGAAGCACAGAATGCCTTGCGCCAGCGCGGCAAGCGGCGCCCGCTGTCGCTGTACATTCACATTCCATTTTGCGACACGGTCTGCTATTACTGCGCCTGCAACAAGGTGGTCACCAAGGACCGCAGCAAGGCAGTCACCTACCTGCGCTACCTGAAGCAGGAAATCGACATCCAGGGCAAGCTGTTCGCCGGCATGAACCAGATCGAGCAATTGCATTTCGGCGGCGGTACGCCGACCTACCTGAACGAACGCCAGATGGACGAGTTGATGGCGCACCTGCGCCACCACTTTGAATTCGCCCCCGATGCGCTCGGCGAGTATTCGATCGAAATCGATCCGCGCACGGTAAGCCGCGAGCGCGTGCTCGGGCTGCGCGCGCAAGGCTTCAACCGCATCAGTCTGGGCGTGCAAGATTTCGATGCCGAGGTCCAGAAAGCGGTCAACCGGGTGCAACCCGAGAGCGACACGCTGGCCGTGATCGCGGCGGCGCGCGAGGCCGGCTTTCGCTCGGTCAGCATCGACCTGATCTATGGCTTGCCCAAGCAAAGCATCGCGACGATGGAACAAACGCTGGCGAAGGTAATCTCGGCTAGCCCGGACCGGATCGCGCTCTACAACTATGCCCACATGCCGCATCTGTTCAAGCCGCAGCGGCGCATCCTGGAAGAAGACATGCCCAGTGCCGCGCTCAAGCTCGACATGCTGGCCTTGTCGATAGAGCGCCTGACCCAGGCCGGCTACATCTACATCGGCATGGATCACTTCGCCAAGCCGGAAGACGATCTCGCGGTTGCGCAGCGCCAGGGCCGGCTGCACCGCAATTTCCAGGGTTATTCGACGCTGGCCGAAGCCGATCTGATCGCCTGCGGCGTGTCAGCCATCGGCGCGCTCGGGGCGACCTACAGCCAGAATGAAAAGACGCTGGATGCGTATTACGAGCGCCTCGACGAAGGCAAGCTGCCGATCGCGCGCGGCATCAAGCTGGGTACCGATGACTTGCTGCGCCGTATCATCATCCAGATGCTGATGTGCCATTTCGAACTGTCGATCGCCTCGATCGAGCAAGCCTACCCCATCGATTTTGCGCAGTATTTCGCGCCCGAACTGGCCAAGCTGGCGCTGCTGGAACAAGATGGCTTGATCCACCTCGACAGCGAATGGGTCAGCGTGACGCCGAAAGGGCGTTTGCTGATCCGCAATATCTGCATGGTATTCGACCGCTACCTGACACAAGCGCAAGCGCCGCATCCGCTGCGCTATTCGAAAACAATTTGAACACGCACCTGCTCTCGCTGCTGCCGATCTTCATCGTCGGACTGGTCGGCAGCGTGCACTGCATCGGCATGTGCGGCGGCATCGTCGGCGCGCTCTCAAGCGCCGGGTCAGTACCCGGTTCGACGCCGCAGCGGGTGATCCCGATCGCGACAGTGCTGCGCCAGCAAGCCGCTACCGTGCTGGCCTACAACGCCGGACGCATCAGCAGCTACATGCTGGCTGGCGCGCTGGCCGGCGGCCTGGTCGGCGGCGCATTGGCGCTGACCCAGATCGCGGCGCTGCAAACGGGCGCCTACTGGCTGGCGAACCTGATGCTGGCCGCGCTCGGCCTGTACCTGATGGACCTGTGGCATGGGCTCACGCGCCTGGAAGCGGCCGGCCAGTTCCTGTGGCGCCGCTTGCAGCCGCTGTTCAAGCTGCTGTTGCCGATGGATCATCCGCTGAAGGCGTTCGCGCTCGGCGGCTTGTGGGGCTGGTTGCCTTGCGGCATGGTCTACAGCGTGCTGCTCACCGCGCTGCTGAGCGGCTCGGCGCTGGGAGGCGCGCTGGTCATGCTGGCGTTCGGCCTGGGCACGCTGCCCACGCTGATTGGCCTGGGCTTGCTGGGCGCGCGCCTGCGCCAGCGCATGCAGCAGCGCTTTGTTCGCATCGCTTGCGGCGCGGTGGTGCTGTCCTTCGGTGTGCTGGGCCTGGTGCGCGCCGCCAATGGCGTATCGCTTGGCTGGCTCGATGCGCTATGCTTGACGCCACACCTTTGACGCTACATCTTTGACGCTACATCAATGACACATCATCCATGACCCTGCATCCATGAACGCCGTCCTCGCAGAAACCGGCGCCGTAGCTGAACTGACTTGCTATCACTGCGGCTTGCCGGTGCCCCCCGCCAGCAACTGGTCGGTCCAGATAGAAAAAACGCAGCGCCCGATGTGTTGCCCGGGTTGCCAGGCGGTCGCGCAAACCATCGTCGACATCGGTCAGAGCGCCTATTACCAGACGCGTTCGCAATTTGCCGCGACCGTGGAACTGGACAACCTGATTCCGCCCGAACTCGCGCTGTACGACAATGCCGATGCGCAATTTCAGCGCCAGGATGACATCGATAGCGGCGAAGCGACGCTCTCGATCGAAGGCATACGCTGCGCGGCTTGCGTCTGGCTGATCGAAAAACGCCTGTCGCGCCTGCCCGGCTTGCAGGCAGTGAACCTGAACGTGGCGACCGAGCGTCTGTATGTGCGCTGGGACAAGAAGCTGTGCCAGCCCAGCACGATCCTGCAAGCGGTGCGCGAAGTCGGTTACGCCGCCTATCCATTCGATGCGGCTCGCCACGGCCAGCAATTGCAGCGCGCCAGCAAGAAGCTGGGGCGCCAGTTGTTCGTGGCCGGCCTGTCGATGATGCAAGTAATGATGTATGCGGCGCCAGCCTATCTGGCCCACGACGGCACGCTCGACGCCAGCATGGAAGGCTTGATGCGCTGGGCCAGTCTGCTGCTGACGCTGCCGGCGCTGTGCTATTCGGCGCAACCCTTTTTTGCCGGTGCGCTGAGCAGCCTGCGCACCCGCATGCTGGGCATGGATGTGCCGGTCACGCTGGGCATCATCGCCGCCTTCGGTGCCAGCACGGTGGCCACCTGGCGCGGCCAGGGCGAAGTCTATTTCGATTCGACCACGATGTTCATCTTTTTGCTGCTGGCGAGCCGCTACCTGGAATTGCTGGCGCGGCGCAAGGCGGCGTTTGCGCTGGAACGGCTGCAACATGCGTTGCCGGCCTCGGCTTCGCGCCTGATCGATTACCCGGCCAGCCACGCCTGCGCCATCGTCGCAGCAAGCGCGCTGGTCGAAGGCGATGCCATCCTGGTCAAGCCGGGCGAGGCGATCGCGGCCGACAGCGTCATCGTCGATGGCGCAACGAGCATCGACATGGCGCTCTTGACCGGCGAAAGCGCGCCCTGTCCCAAGCTCGTCGGCGATGAATTGCCGGGTGGCGCCATCAATGCCGGCGCAGCGATCGTGTTGCGCGTGATCCGGCCGGTGCGCGAGAGCACCTTGTCGGAACTGGTCAAGCTGATCGAGCAAGCCAGCCAGACCAAGCCTAAAATCGCCCAGTGGGCCGACCAGGTCGCTTCGAAGTTCGTGAGCGCGCTGCTGCTGTTCGCGCTGGCCAGCTTCGCCTTCTGGAGCTGGATTGACCCGATGCGCGCATGGCCGATCGCGATCGCGGTGCTGGTGGTCTCGTGCCCGTGCGCGCTGTCGCTGGCGACGCCGAGCGCACTGGCGGCGGCGATGGACCGCTTGCTTGCGCGCGGCGTGCTCGTGGTCCAGCCGCACGTGCTGGAAACGCTGCACCGCGCAACCCACATCGTGTTCGACAAGACCGGCACGCTCACGCTGGGCAAGCCGGCATTGCACCGGCTCGACGTCTGGTCCACGTTGCCGCGCGGCGCGTGCCTGCAGATCGCCGCCGCACTGGAAGCGGCCAGCGCTCATCCGCTGGGGCACGCCATCGTGGCGGCCGCAAAAGACGATGACGCCGATGATCCCGAACCGGCGCTGCGCGCGATCGGAGTCCAGGAATTGCCCGGACAGGGGCTCGAAGGCCTGGTTCAGGGCCGCCGTTATCGCTTGGG
>CANFGA010000196.1 GCA_947446335.1 Oxalobacteraceae bacterium
CAGATCTACGCGATGCCCGCGATGCAGACGACGTTGCATGCCGTCATCAACCAACCCGGCCAGTTCGATGGCTTTTCCGCCAATTACAGCGGCGCCGGCTTTTCCGACATGCGCTTCAAGTTTCACGGGATGAGCGAACAGGATTTCCAATCCTGGGTAAAGAACATCCGCAGCAAGGGTGGCGCGCTCGATCGCGCCAGCTATGCGCAGCTGGAACAACCGAGCCAGCGCAATCCGGTGCAGTTGTATCGCACGGTCGATGCCGACCTGTTTCATGCAATCGTAAACCGCTGCCTGGTCGCCGGCCAGACTTGCATGGACCAGACCATGGCACTCGAGGGGCATGCGGCAATGGGGCATCAGCATGAATCCGCATCAGCCCATGAATAAGCACCAACACCAGGACCAGCAAGTCACTGCAGCGACGGCGCGCCCGCTCGCAGCGCAGTTCTCTTTTTCTTCAGGAAGAAACAATGTTCAATAATGCAAGTCTGATGAAGTTGATTTTCGGCAATCTCACCTGGGATGCCATTCCATTGCACGAACCCATCTTGCTGGCGACGTTTCTGATGGTGGGCCTGGGTGGCGCGGCCGTTGTCGCGGCGATGACCTATTACCGTCTCTGGGTCCCGCTGTGGCGCGACTGGATAACCAGCATCGATCACAAGCGGATCGGCATCATGTACATCGTGTTCGGACTGATCATGCTGGTGCGCGGCTTCATGGATGCGTTGATGATGCGCGCCCAGCAAGCATTCGCTTTCGGCGACGCCGCCGGCTTCCTGCCGCCGCACCACTACGACCAGATCTTCACCGCGCACGGCGTGATCATGATCTTCTTCGTGGCGATGCCGTTGGTGACGGGATTGATGAATTACGTGGTGCCGCTGCAGATCGGCGCGCGCGACGTGGCGTTTCCCTTTTTGAACAACTTCAGCTTCTGGCTCACTGCCTTTGGCGGCATGCTGGTGATGGCATCGCTGTTCGTGGGCGAATTTGCACGCACCGGGTGGCTGGCTTATCCGCCGCTGTCGGGCATCATGGCCAGCCCCGATGTCGGGGTTGACTATTACATCTGGTCGCTGCAGGTGGCTGGCGTGGGAACGCTGCTATCGGGCATCAACCTGATTGCGACCATCGTGAAGATGCGTGCGCCCGGCATGACGATGATGAAAATGCCGGTCTTTGTCTGGACTGCGCTGTGCACCAACGTGCTGATCGTGGCCGCCTTCCCGGTGCTCACCGCAGTGCTGGGAATGCTGTCGCTGGACCGGATGGTGGGCACCAATTTCTTCACCAACGATCTGGGCGGCAATGCCATGATGTATGTCAACCTGATCTGGATCTGGGGCCACCCTGAAGTCTACATTCTGGTGCTGCCGGCATTCGGCGTCTTTTCCGAAATCGTCGCCACCTTTTCCAGCAAGCGCATTTTTGGCTATACATCGATGGTCTATGCGTCGGTCGTCATCACCATCTTGTCTTACATCGTCTGGCTGCATCACTTCTTCACGATGGGTTCGGGCGCCAGCGTCAACTCGTTCTTCGGCATCACCACGATGATCATTTCGATTCCGACCGGCGCCAAGATTTTCAACTGGCTGTTTACCATGTATCACGGCAAGATCCGCTTTGAATTGCCGATGATGTGGACGATCGCCTTCATGATCACCTTCGTCATCGGCGGCATGACCGGAGTCTTGCTGGCGGTGCCTGCAGCCGACTTCGTGTTGCACAACAGCCTGTTCCTGATTGCGCACTTCCACAACGTGATCATCGGCGGCGTGGTGTTCGGCATGTTTGCAGGGATCAATTACTGGTTTCCAAAAGCATTCGGCTACAAGCTCGATTCTTACTGGGGCAAATGGTCGTTCTGGCTCTGGACGATCGGCTTTTACACCGCCTTCATGCCGCTGTATGTCCTGGGACTGATGGGCGTGACCCGCCGCATGAGCCACTTCGAAGATCCGTCGCTGCAAATCTGGTTCCAGATCGCCGCCTTCGGCTCGTTCTTGATCGCGCTTGGCATCGCTGCGTTTGTCATGCAACTGGTCGTCAGCTACCGTCAACGCGAGTCGCTGCGCGACTTCACTGGCGATCCATGGGGCGGTCGCACGCTGGAATGGTCGACCTCGTCGCCACCGCCGGCTTACAACTTCGCCTTCACCCCGCGCGTGCACGACAACGATGCCTGGAGCGACATGAAAAAGAATGGCTATGTCCGGCCGCTGACAGGCTTTTTGCCGATCCACATGCCCAAGAACACGGCAGCGGGCTTCCTGATTGCCGCGCTTGGCGCCGCCTTCGGGTTCGCTCTGATCTGGCACATGTGGCTGGTCGCAGGTCTCGGCTTCGCCGCCATGGTAGCGCTCATCATCGGTCACACCTTCAATTACCAGCGCGACTTTTTCATCCCCGCCGCCGATGTCGTCGCGGTCGAGGCAACACGAACAGGAATGATGAATCACTATGCGTAATCTCGCCCTTGATCCCTCCAGCGCCAGCGGCGCGTCCGACAGCGCGCAGTCGCCATATTACGTGCTGGAACACCACCCCGAAAACGGCACCGCGCTCGGCTTCTGGCTCTACCTGATGAGCGACTGCCTGGTGTTTGCCTGCCTGTTCGCCGCCTATGCGGTGTTGGGGCGCAATTATGCAGGCGGCCCCACCGGCGCCGACCTGTTCGACTTGCCGCTGGTGGCGCTGAACACGGCCCTGTTGCTGCTCTCTTCGCTCAGCTACGGCATCGCCATGCTCGAAATGCAGCGCCAGCGCGTGCGCAGCACCTTGATCTGGCTGGCAGTGACGGGCTTGCTGGGAGCGTGCTTCATCGGTCTCGAACTGTATGAATTCATGCACCTGATCAACGAGGGCGCCGGGCCACAACGCAGCGCTTTTCTCAGCGCCTTCTTCACCCTGGTCGGCACCCATGGCTTGCATGTGAGCTTCGGCATCATCTGGCTCATCACATTGATGTTTCAAATAAAACAACATGGCCTGGGAACCGACAATTGCCGGCGCCTGATGTGCCTGTCGATGTTCTGGCACTTTCTGGACGTGGTCTGGATCGGTGTCTTCAGCTTTGTTTATCTGATGGGAGTCTTGCCTTGAACACGCCACATAATTCCATGCCGGGGCACCTGCCTGGCCAACACGACCATCATGACACTCAGCACACCGGTGCCGACCATGGCACGCTGAAAACCTATCTGATCGGCTTCGCGCTGGCGGTCTTGCTCACGGCGCTGCCGTTCTGGCTGGTGCTGGGCAAGGTGCTGGACAACTCGAGCACGACCGGCCTGGTCGTGCTCGGCCTCGCTGCGGTCCAGATCGTGGTGCACATGGTCTATTTTCTGCACATGAACACCCGATCGGAAGGCGGCTGGTCGATCCTGGCGCTCATTTTCACCACCATGCTGGTCGTGATCATGCTCAGCGGATCGATCTGGGTCATGTACCACCTGAACAGCAACATGATGCCGGGCATGATGTCCGAGAGCGCCCAGGAAGCCGTGCCGGAATCGATACAGCAATCGACTCCCGCGAACACGCATCAGATGAAAGCGATGCCAGGCATGAAGCCGATGGAAGAGATGCAGCACATGGCACCAGGCCATCAGCACCCGAGCCGATGAGTGCACGGTGAACGCGAAAGTCAACGCCGCGCACTCGGACGGGCCCGGGGGCCGCTCGCGTACGGCGAACCGGATACTGGGGCTGTGCGCCGCCCTGGTCTTTCTCGCCCTGCTGGGCCTGGGCAGTTGGCAAGTCTGGCGCATGCAATGGAAACACGCATTGATCGCGCAAATCGAAGCGCGGGTCCATGCGCCGGCCGTTCCAGCGCCACGGCGCGCGCGCTGGCCTGACGTCACGGCGCAAGCCGACGCTTACCGCCACGTCAGCGTCAAGGGTGTCTTCCTCGATCAACACACGGTGCTGGTGCAAGCCTCGACCGTGCTTGGCAGCGGCTTCTGGCTGCTCACGCCGCTGCAAGGGGAAAACGGCGACATCGTGCTGATCAACCGCGGTTATGTAACGACCCGATCCGAGCGCCCGGTCCGGTCCGGATCCGAGCGCATCACCGTCACCGGCCTGTTGCGCATCAGCGAAAAAGACGGCGCTTTCTTGCGCCGCAATGATGCTGCCAACGCACGCTGGTACTCGCGCGATGTCGAGGCGATCGCCGCGGCGCGCCATCTGGGGGCGGTTGCACCGTACTTCATCGACGCCGATGCCATTGCACCGGAGCGCGCCGCGCCCGGTGATCCGGTCGGCGGCCTGACCGTGATCGCCTTTCACGACAATCACCTGGTCTATGCGCTGACCTGGTTTGCGATGGCTTCGATGATGGCCGTGGCATTCGTCTACAACCGCAGGGCACTTTCAGGGGGTGACCGTACGCGTTGCGAGCGAATGCTCTAGACTAGCGCGATGAACCTGACCCGCATATTTGAAATCTCGGAAAGCCTGCAAGCGCACAAGCCCAAATCCGACGAAATCGATGCCGGATCGAGTGCCGGCCACAAGAACATGTTGCACCTGATTCAGCTGCGCTGGCTGGCCGTGCTGGGGCAAATCAGCACCATCGCCATCGTGATGCTGGGCTTTCAAATCGCCCTGCCCTTGACCCACCTGCTGCAAGTGCTCGCTTGCCTGATCGTCTTCAATATCGCCAGCCACTTACGTTGGCGCAAGTTGCGCGCGGTCAGCAACAACGAACTGTTTCTGGCGCTGCTGGTCGACGTCTTTGCGCTCACGAGCTTGCTCTACCTCAGCGGTGGCACCACCAATCCCTTCGCCTTCCTGTATCTATTGCAGATCAGCCTGAGCGCGGTGCTGCTCGATGTCTGGTCAACCTGGGCCGTCGCTGCCATCGCCAGCGCCTGCCTTGCTTGCCTGTCGATCTATGCCAAGCCACTGATGCTGCCGCCCGACCAGGTCAACGGCTTGTCGAGCTTGTACATCGAAGGCTTGCTGCTGTGTTTTTCGCTCAACGCCGGCTTGCTGGTGTTTTTCATCACGCGCATCAACCGCAACTTGCGCACCGGGGCCGCGCAACTGGCCGACCTGCGCCAGCATGCGGCCGAAGAGGCCCACATCGTGCGCATGGGCTTGCTGGCCTCGGGCGCCGCGCATGAACTGGGAACGCCGCTGGCCACGCTGTCGGTGATCCTGGGCGATTGGCGCCGCATGCCCGAGTTCAGCCGCAACCTGCAGTTGCTCGCTGAACTGGAAGAGATGCAGTTGCAGTTAAAGCGCTGCAAGACCATCGTCAGCGGCGTCTTGCTGTCGGCTGGCGAAGCGCGCAGCGAATCGTCGGTGCAAACCACGCTCCGCACCTTTCTCGATCAAGTGGTGGAAGAATGGCGCGCGACGCGGCCGGTGATTGCCTTCGACTACGACAATCGCATCGCGCCGGACATGGCCGTGGTCTTCGATTCGGCGCTCCAGCAAATGCTGTGCAATGTGCTCGACAATGCGCTCGAAACATCGCCGCGCTGGCTGCGCCTGCAAGCCTGGCGCGAAGAAAACCAGCTCAAGATGGTCGTCACCGATGCCGGCAGCGGTTTTCCGATACCGATGCTGGCCCACTTTGGCAAACCCTACCAGTCGACCAAGGGCCGTCCGGGCAGCGGTCTCGGCTTGTTCTTTACCGTCAACGTCGTGCGCAAGCTCGGCGGCAACGTCAAGGCCAGCAATCTCGATGCCGGCGGCGCTTGCGTGTCGATTTCATTGCCGCTGGCGGCGATCAGCCTGGAAACCGAGGGCCACCATGTCCACTGAGCGCTTGTTGCTGATCATCGAAGACGATGCGGCGTTCGCGCGCACGCTCGGGCGCTCGTTCGAGCGGCGCGACTATACCGTGTTTCTCGCCATCAATCTCGACGAAGCCGCCGCCCTGGTGCAGCAGCATGCCTTCGGTTTTGCCGTCGTCGACCTGAAATTGAATGCCCTCTCTTCCGGGCTGGACTGCGTGCGCATGTTGAATTTGCACGATCCAGCCATCCTGGTGGTGGTGCTGACCGGCTTCGCCAGCATCGCCACCGTGGTCGAGGCGATCAAGCTGGGCGCCTGCCAGTATCTGGCCAAGCCATCGAACACCGATGACATCGAAGCGGCATTCGGCAATATCGCCGGCAACACCGAGGTCGATCTGACCAACCGCTCGACGTCGATCAAGACCCTCGAATGGGAACTGATCCACGAAGCGCTGCGCGAATCGAATTTCAATATTTCAGAGACTGCGCGCCGGCTCGGGATGCA
>CANFGA010000197.1 GCA_947446335.1 Oxalobacteraceae bacterium
CGCGGTCGAGGATGATCAGCTTCAGAGCGGGCGCGCCCATTCAAGCCGCCAGTTTTGAAATGTCGGCCACCCGGTTCATCATCGCGTGCAAGCTGCCCAGCAGGGCCAGGCGATTGTTGCGCAGCGCCAGATCGTCGGCCATCACCATCACATCATTGAAGAAAGCATCGACCGGCGCTTGCAACTGGGCCAGCGTGAGCAAGGTGAGGCCGAAGTCGCCGCGCGCAAATGCCGCATCGACATCCGGTTGCAAGCGCTGCAGCGCCGCAGCGAGATTGCGCTCGGCGTCTTCCTGCAGCAAGGCCGGATCGACTTTTTCCGGCACAGTCTCGGTTTTCTTCAAGATGTTGGTGATGCGCTTGTTGGCCGCAGCCAGCGATGCGCTCTCGCTCAAGGCAGCGAAGGCTTGCACCGCGTCCAGACGCTGGACGATATCATCCAGCCGGTCCGGATTTTGCGCCAGCACCGCTTCGATTTCATTGGCTGAGAAGGCGCGTTCGCGCAAGATGCCGCGCAAGCGCTCCAGCATGAAGACCGTGATGTTGGCCACTACCTTGTCGCCGTGCCCGGGGAACAGGCTGGCAGCATCGGTCAGCAAGCCATTGATCGACAGCGGCAAGCGCTTTTCGACCAGCATGCGCAGCACGCCCAGCGCATGGCGACGCAGCGCGAACGGATCCTTGTCGCCGGTCGGGTGCAGGCCGATGCTCCAGATGCCGACCAGCGTCTCGAGCTTGTCGGCCAGCGCCACGCAGGTGCCGGTGGCGCTCACTGGCAAGGCATCGCCGGCGAAGCGCGGCTGGTAGTGTTCTGACGCAGCCAGCGCCACTTCGGCATGCTCGCCATCATGGCGCGCATAGTAGCTGCCCATGATGCCTTGCAGTTCGGGGAACTCGCCCACCATGTCGGTGAGCAAGTCAGCCTTGGCCAGCATCGCGCCGCGCTCGGCCAGTGTCACGTCAAACCCGAGCTTGCCCGCAATCGAACCGGCCAGTTGCTTGACCCGCTGCATCCGTTCAAGCTGGCTGCCCAGCTTGTTGTGATAGACGACATAGTCCAGTAGCGGCAAGCGCGATTCCAGTGTTTTTTTCTGATCTTGCTCGAAAAAGAACTTGGCATCCGACAGGCGCGGGCGCACGACCCGCTCGTTGCCGCTGATGATGTGCTCGGGCGTGACGGTATCGATGTTCGAGACGATCAGAAAGCGCGAGCGCAACTTGCCATCGGCATCGGTCAGCGCAAAATATTTCTGATTGGTTTGCATCGTCAGGATCAGGCATTCCTGCGGCACGCTCAGGAACGCGTCTTCGAAGCGGCATTCGTAGACCACCGGCCATTCGACCAGTGCGGTCACTTCATCGAGCAACGCTTCCGGCATCAAGACCAGGTCTGCGCCAGCCTTGGCCAGCAGCGCGCTGCGGATCTGTTCCTTGCGCTGCTCCAGACTGGCGATGACCTTGCCCTCGATCTCGAGCGTGGCCGCGTAGGCATCGGCCTCCAGGATCTCGATCGGCTGCGCGGCGCTCATGAAGCGGTGGCCCAGCGTGCTGTTGCCGGCAGCCAGTCCCAGCAGCGTCAGCGGCAAGACCGTGGTGCCGTGCAGCGCGATCAAGCCGTGCGCGGGGCGCACGAACTGGACGGTATCGCCGCCGGGGCGCTGGTAGCTCATCAATTTTGGAATCGGCAACTTGGCCGCGGCATCGTGCAACGCCGCTTGCAAGCCGATGGCCAGCAAACTGCCTTTGGCCGTGTGGGTGTAGAAAAAGCTCTCGGCCTTGCCATCGACGGCGCGTTCCAGATCGGCGACGCTCACGTCGGGGAAACCGAGCGCAGCGAGTTTCTTGGCCAGCGGCGCGGTGCCCAGGCCGTTGGCGTCGAGCGCCACGCTGACCGGCAACACCTTTTCACGTATCGACTTGTCCGGAGAAATCGCGCGCACACGCGTGATGGAAACGGCCAGGCGGCGCGGTGTAGCGTAGGCGGTGGCGATGCTGTCTGCATCGAGCAAGTCGCGTGTTTTCAAGCCATTGACGATGCCGGCGGCAAAGGCCGCGCTCAGCTTGCCCAATGCCTTCGGTGGCAATTCCTCGGTCAGCAGTTCTATCAGTAATGTCTGGTTCATGTTTTTCTTTGCTCTTTTCTTTACCTTATTGCCTCAGGCGCTGGCGTCGATGTCGGTCTTGATGTCGCTGCTGATAGCGTCTTTGGCGCACATCGGGAAGCCGAGTCGTTCGCGCGAATCGTAATAGGCTTGCGCGACCAGGCGCGAAAGCGTGCGCACGCGGCCGATATAGGCGGCGCGCTCGGTCACCGAGATCGCACCGCGCGCGTCCAGCATGTTGAAGCTGTGCGATGCCTTCATGATTTTTTCATAGGCTGGCAGCGTCAATTGCAGTTCGATCAGGCGCTTGGCTTCGGCTTCGTCGCTGGCGAATTGGGCAAACAGCAAGTCGGTGTTCGCGTGCTCGAAGTTGTAGGTCGATTGTTCGACTTCATTCTGGTGGAACACGTCGCCATAGGTGAGTTTTTTGGTAACGCCATCTTCCTGCCATTCGGTCCAGACCAGATCGTAGACATTGTCGACGCCTTGCAGGTACATGGCCAGACGTTCGATGCCGTAGGTGATCTCGCCCAGCACCGGCTTGCAATCGAGGCCGCCCACTTGCTGGAAGTAGGTGAACTGCGTCACTTCCATCCCGTTCAGCCAGACTTCCCAGCCCAAGCCCCAGGCGCCCAGACTCGGGCTTTCCCAGTCATCCTCGACGAAGCGCACGTCATTTTGCTGCAAATCCAGGCCGAGCGCGGTGAGTGAACCCAGATACAGGTCGATGATGTTGTCGGGAGCGGGCTTGAGCACCACCTGGTATTGGTAGTAATGCTGCATCCGGTTCGGATTGGCGCCGTAGCGGCCATCCTTGGGCCGGCGCGAGGGCTGGACATAGGCGGCGCGCCACGGTTCCGGTCCGATCGCGCGCAAGAAAGTGCCGGTGTGGAACGTGCCGGCACCCACTTCCATGTCGTAAGGCTGGAGCAGGGCGCAGCCCTGGCGGTCCCAGTAATTTTGCAGTGTCAGGATAATTTGTTGAAAAGTGAGCATCGTGTTTGGTCTGGTCGCGTGAGGGCGGGCGCGTCCGATGCAAGCAGGGACGCGCCAAAGCGCTTGATTTTAGCGGGTTTTGAAGCCGTGTTGTGACAATTATGGCACGCTGGCGTGCGCAAGGATCAGCGCCGGCGGCGTCCGAGCAGCCACGCCGCCGCCAATGCCAGGGCGCTGATGACGAGAAACAGGCGGTTGCCGAGCGCGATGTAAGGCGTCGTCCCCGCCATCCCTTGCACCGTTGCCGCAAGCGTACCGCTGGTGTAAGGAGCGAGCCGGTCGACGACTTTGCCGCGGCCATCGATGACGACGGTGGCGCCGCTGTTGGTGGCGCGCAGCATCGGGCGCCCCGTTTCCAGACTACGCATCTGCGAGATTTGCAGGTGCTGGGCGATCGCGATCGACTCGCCATACCACGCCAGGTTCGATACATTGAGCAAGATCGTCGCTGGCGCCTTGCTACCGGCCAGTTGCGCGGCGATTTCCTCGCCAAACAAGTCTTCGTAACAAATGTTGGGCAAGACCCGTTGATCCTTGACCGAGAATGCCGGCTGCAGCGCCGCGCCGCGGTTGAAGTCACCCAGCGGGATCGTCATCAAGTCGACGAACCAGCGAAAGCCGGTTGGCACGAATTCGCCGAATGGCACCAGATGGTGCTTGTCGTAGCGGTAGGGGGCGCTTTGCGGGTCTGGTGCAAAGCCGATCGCGCTGTTGGAAAAGCGGGTCGGGTCGTCCGACAGGGGAATGCCGAACAGCAAGTGACTGCCACTTTGCTGCGCATGACGGCGCAGGCTCTCCAGATAATCGGGTGGCAATTGCTGCGGGAACAATGCCACCGCCGTTTCCGGCAGCGCGATCAGGTCGGCGCGCTCGGCCATGATCGCAGCGCGATACATCTCCAGCGAGTTCGCGACATGGGCGCTGTCGAATTTCTGATCCTGTTCCACATTGCCTTGCACCAGGCGCACCGAGATCGGCTGGCCTTCGGCGTGGGTCCAGTTGATCGAGCTCAAGCCCAGGCCGGTGCCGATGACCGCCACCAGCACGCCGATGCCGAGTTTGCGCGAGTGGTGCGCGATCAGCACGGCGCCGGCGATGAGGGCGGCCAGCCAGCCCAAGCCGTAGACGCCGACGATGGGCGCAAAGCCGGCCAGCGGGCTGGCGTTGTGCGCGTAACCGGAGACGACCCACGGAAAGCCGGTGAACAACCAGCCGCGCAACCATTCCGACAGGGCCCAGGCGGCGGGCAACACCAAGAGCAGCATCGAAGGCAGCGCGAGCGTCCAGCGCTGGCGCAACCACGCCGCCAGGCCCATCGCGAGCGCCGCATAAGAACCCAGGAACAGTGCCAGCAAGGCTACCGCCAGCACGGCCAGCGGCGCCGGCATGCCGCCGAAGCGGTGCATCGCGATGAACAGCCAGTGCACGCCGGCCGCAGTCCAGCCAAAGCCGTAGGCCCAGCCGATCAGCGCACTGCTCTTGATGGTGGTGGCGCGCAACATCTGGTAAAAGAGGATCGCCAGGCTAGCGATCTGCAGCGACCAGTAGCCAAATGGGGCGAACGCGAGGACGGCGCCGGCGCCGGCGGTGGCCGCGAGCGCCATCCTCGCGCCGATGCTGCGCGCCTGGTCTGCCGTGGTGACCGCGGTAACGGCGCTGGCGGCTTGCATCCTAGGTGCTGGTATCGGCAGCAGGCAATTTTTCAACCAGCAGCACATGCACCTGGCGGGCATCGGCGCGCAGCACTTCGAAGCGCAGGTCGCCGATGTCGAACACGTCGCCCTTGTGCGGCATGCGTCCCAGATGGTAGGCGACCAGTCCGCCGATGGTGTCGGCATCATCGTCCGACAAACTGGTGGCGAGCTCGTCGTTGAATTGCTTGATTTCGGTCAGCGCCTTGATGCGCCAGCGCGGCCCGAACTGGCCTTCCTTGATCGACAGAATATTGTCTTCTTCCTCGTCGAAATCGTATTCATCTTCGATATCGCCGACGATCTGCTCCAGCACATCCTCGATCGTGATCAAGCCTGCCACGCCGCTGTACTCGTCGACGACGATGGCCATGTGGTTGTGGTTGGCGCGAAAGTCGCGCAACAGGATGTTGAGGCGCTTCGATTCCGGGATGAAGATGGCGGGGCGCAGCATGCTGCGCACGTCGAACGACTCTTCAGCGTAATAGCGCAGCAAGTCTTTTGCCAGCAGAATGCCGACCACCTTGTCGCGTTCGCCTTCGACGGCGGGGAAGCGCGAGTGCGCTGTCGCCAGCACCGAGGGCATCCATTCTTCGATCGGCTTGCTGATGTCGATGACATCCATCTGCGAGCGCGGCACCATGATGTCGCGCGCGCTCAGGTCGGAAACCTGAAACACGCCTTCGATCATCGACAGCGCATCGGCGTCGATCAGCTTGCGTTCATGGGCATCGTGCAGGACCTCGAGCAATTCGGCGCGGTTCTCCGGCTCGGGCGATATCAGTGCGGTCAGGCGTTCAAACAGTGACCGATGGGGCTTGGTGTCAGATTTGACACCATTAGTATGCTCTTGCATAAGGGGGCGTGAGCCATTGTTGCGATAGCTACAGGATACACGAAAAGGTTTGCCCGCCACCTTTTTTGCATGAATATCCTGTCATCAAGGGCACATCCCCTTGCAGTTCAAGCTTCTGCGTTGCCCAGATACGGGTCGTCGAGGCCAAGTCTGGCCAGAATCTCGGTCTCCAGCGCTTCCATCTCAAGCGCCTCGGCGTCATCATCGTGATCGTAACCCTGGGCGTGCAGCACGCCGTGCACGATCAGATGCGCGCAATGCGCTTCGACGCTCTTGTTCTGCTCTTGCGCTTCGCGCAGCAGCACGTCGCTGCAGAGCACGATGTCGGCCCGGGTCGGTTCGTCCTCATCCTGTTCGCCTTCACTATAGGCAAAGGTCAGCACGTTGGTGGCGTAATCCTTGTGGCGGTAATCGCGGTTCAACGTGCGCCCTTCTTCGGCCGCAACGAAACGGATCGTCAGTTCGGCCGGCGCCAGCAGCGCCGCTTGTACCCAGCGCCGCAGCTTGGCCCGGGTCAGGCTTTCCTTCAGGCGTGGATCCGGGTACTGGACCGACAGCGAAAGCTTATTTTTTGCGGACATTTTTGGCTCCGGCC
>CANFGA010000198.1 GCA_947446335.1 Oxalobacteraceae bacterium
AAGGCGACCCCGTTCCCGGCGCCGCTCAAATGCATCGAGGCGCTCGCCGCTTCCGTGGCGCTGCCGTTCGAGCAAGGCTTGCAGTTCGAACGCGCGCAATTCATGCAATTGATCCAGAGCGCTGAATCGAAGGCGCTGCGCCACGCTTTTTTTGCCGAACGCCAGACTGGCAAGATTGCTGACCTCGGTCCTGACACCCCCACGCGCACCATCTTGCAAGCGGCGGTGATCGGCGCCGGCACGATGGGCACCGGGATTGCGATGAACTTTGTCAATGCCGGCATTCCAGTGATCTTGCTGGAAACCCGCCAGGAAGCATTGGATAAAGGATTGGCGACGCTGCGCAAAAATTATGAAAACACGATGAAAAAGGGCAAGCTGACGCAGCAGCAATTCGATCAGCGTCTGGCGCTGATCCGGGGCACGCTGTCCTACGACGAGATCGCCTCGGCCGATATCGTGGTCGAAGCGGTATTCGAAGAAATGAATGTGAAGGAAACGGTCTTCAAAAAGCTCGACCAGGTCATGAAGCCGGGCGCGATCCTGGCGTCGAATACCTCGACGCTGGACTTGAACCGGATCGCCGCGGTCACGCAGCGCCCGCAAGATGTGATCGGCACGCATTTTTTCAGCCCGGCCAATGTGATGAAACTGCTTGAAATCGTGCGCGGCGAAAAAACCGGCAAGGATGTGCTGGCCACGACGCTGGCCTTGTCAAAAAAACTGAAAAAAATTGGCGTCGTCTCGGGCGTGTGCGATGGCTTCATCGGCAACCGGATGATCGAGCAATACAGCCGCCAGGCCGGTTTCTTGCTCGAAGAAGGCTGTTTGCCGCAACAGGTCGACAAGGCAGTCGAACAATTCGGCTTTGCGATGGGGCCGTTCCGGATGGGCGACCTGGCCGGCAATGACATCGGCTGGGCGATTCGCAAGCGCCGTCAGATCGAAGCGCCGCAGATCAGCTATTCGAAGACGGCCGATCTGCTCTGTGAAATGGGACGTTTTGGCCAGAAAACCGGCGCCGGCTGGTATGACTATCAGGCCGGGGATCGGCAGCCGCATCCATCGACCCTGGTCGATGCGATGATCGTGCAGCACTCAAGCGACCTGGGGCTGACCCGGCGCCAAATCGGCGACCAGGAAATCGTCGAGCGTCTGGTCTATGCGCTGGTGAACGAAGGGGCGCGCATTCTGGAAGAAGGGATCGCACTGCGCGCTTCTGACATCGACATGGTCTATCTGGCCGGCTACGGCTTCCCTCTGCATCGCGGCGGCCCGATGTTTTATGCCGATACGGTCGGCCTGGATCGGGTGCTGGCGGCAATTGAAAAGTACGCGCTGGGCCATCGCGGCGAGGCTTGGGTGGCTGCGCCGCTGCTGCGCACCTTGGCCGCAGAAGGGAGAACCTTCAACCCCCGGTAGACTCCCTAATCGTCGATATCCCTGTTGTGGCTCTCTGCCACAAACAAGGTGCCGATCACGGCCGTGCTCAAGGCGATCAGGATCGGATACCAGAGCCCGTAATAGATATCGCCCTTGAACGCCACCAGCGCGAACGCGGTGCTGGGCAGCAAGCCGCCGAACCAGCCGTTGCCGATATGGTAGGGCAAGGACATCGACGTATTGCGGATCCGGGTGGGGAACATTTCCACCAAGGTCGCGGCGATCGGACCGTACACCATCGTCACGTACAGCAGCAGCAAAAACAGCAGCAGCACCAGCATAGGCTTGTTCATCTGCTCGGCATTGGCCCGGGCCGGATAGCCGGCGGCCTTGATCGCGGATCCGACCGCCTTGTTCAACAGCGCTTCTTGTTCCAGGCTCTCGGCATTGAAATCGCGCCCGCCTGGCGCCAGGCTGGCATCGAAAGACGCAATCTCGAGAGAGCCGATGCGGATGCCAGCGAGGCTGCCGGGCGCCGCGTCTTCCCTGGTGTAATTGACCGATGCGGCGGACAAGATTTGCGTGGCAATGTCGCACGACGATGGAAACTTGCGCGTGCCGGTCAGGTTGAACTGGAAATGGCAGGACGCCGGATCAGCGACGATCACTACCGGCGCCTGCCGTAATGCCGTTTCCAGCGCCGGATTGGCATAATGCGTCAAGCCGGAAAAAATCGGAAAATAGGTCAGTGCAGCGAGCAGGCAGCCGCCCAGGATCACGCTTTTTCTCCCGATCCGATCCGACAAGGCACCGAAAACGATGAAAAACGGTGTGGCCAGCAACAATGCAATTGCGAGCAGGATATTGGCTGTGGCCAGATCCACCTTCAGGGTCTGGATCATGAAAAACAGCGCGTAGAAATGGCCGGTGTACCAGACTACCGCCTGGCCGGCAGTCAAGCCGACCAGCGCCAGGATCACCAGTTTCAGGTTGCGCCATTGACCGAACGCTTCGGTCAGCGGTGCGTTCGAGAGGCGGCCTTCGGCTTTCATCCGCGCAAACACCGGCGATTCGTGCATCGCCAGGCGGATCCAGACCGATACTGCCAGCAAGACGACCGAGACCAAAAATGGCACGCGCCAACCCCAGGCCGCAAACGCATCTTCGCCGGTGGCGATGCGGGTGGCCAGGATCACCATCAGCGACAGGAAAAAGCCCAGCGTGGCGGTGCTCTGGATCCAGGCGGTGAAGGCGCCGCGCCGATGATTGGGCGCATGTTCGGCCACATACACCGTCGCCGCGCCATATTCGCCGCCCAGCGCCAGCCCTTGCAGTATCCGCAGCAGCAACAGCAGGATCGGGGCAGCGATGCCGATCGCCGCATACGAGGGCAACAAGCCGACGATGAACGTGGCACAACCCATGATCAAGATCGTCATCATGAACGTCTGCTTGCGACCGATCATGTCGCTTAGGCGGCCAAATGCCAGCGCACCGAGCGGGCGCACGACGAAGCCGGCACCAAAAGTGAGCAAGGCAAAAATGAACGTGGTGTTCGGTTCGCCGACAAAAAATTGATGCGCGATGATGGGTGCGAGCGAGCCATACAAATAAAAATCGTACCATTCGAAAATGGTGCCCAGCGAAGAAATCAGGATGACTTTGCGTTCTTTGGCGCTGATGCTGCTTGACTTTGGATGCAATTTTCGCGCCGCTCTACCCGATATGAGCGCCATGTTGATCTCCGTGTTTTTGTTATCCGTGTCAGCTTGATCCAGCGGATCATCTGCAGCGCCGAGTGTGGACAGGAAAACTTACGTTATGCTGTCGTCCAACTGAAAAAAACGGAAGATGGGAAAAAACATGATCAAGCACATCGTATTGTGGACATTGAAGGACCATGCCGAAGGCGCTGACAGCACAAGCAACGCGCTGAAGATGAAGGCCTTGCTCGATGCCTGCGCCAATCTGGTGCCCGGGATGCTGAAGTTTGAAGCCACGCTGGCGCAGCCGGGACTGGAATCGACCTGCGACGTGCTGCTGTATTCCGAATTCATCGATAAAGAAGCCCTCGATGCCTACCAGGCGCATCCGGAGCATGTCGCCATCAAGCCCTTCATCGGCGCCGTGCGCGCAGCGCGCCAGTGCATCGATTATGCAGTCCAAGATTGACGTTCCATCGAGCGTGCGCCTGGGCGATTGGGACACGCTGGGCCGCGATGCCAGGGCGATCCGCTTCGAAGTCTTCGTCGACGAGCAGCAAGTCGACCCGAAAATCGAACTCGACGAGATGGATGCCGTTTGCCTGCATGCGATCGCCTTTGACGCCTGCGGCGCCGCTGTCGGCACCGGTCGGCTGTTGCCCGATGGTCACGTCGGGCGCATGGCGGTCAGGAAATGCGCGCGCGGCACCGGCATCGGCAGCGCGCTGCTGCAAGCCTTGATGCGGCAAGCACAATCGCGCGGCGACTTGCGCGTGGTGCTCAGTGCGCAAACCCATGCGGCGCCGTTTTACGCGCAGCATGGCTTCGTGCCGCAAGGCGAGGTCTATCTCGAAGCCGGGATAGAGCATGTCCTGATGCAGCGGGTCTTTTAGCGGACCAGCACTTCATGCAGACTGGCTGGCGCATCGGCATACAGCTTGACCACAGTCGAGGTGCGCGTGCCGTAGTCCGGCATGTCGATGCAGACGGCCGACAGGGCGCGCTCGAGTTCGATCGGGACCCCGGTTTCGGGCAGCCGATGATCGAGCGCGCAATCGGTGTCGGCCAACATCTCGAAATACGCATCGTCGGGCGCGCACTGGAACAGCAAGCTGGCAAATTGCGCCTTGGTATTGACCACCTTGGGCCAGGGCGTATCGAGCAGCGCATTCGATACGCCATAGATGCCAGGGACCAGAGGCTGGCCATTGCGCGCGTCGGCCTGACCCCGGTTTGAAAACCAGATCAGCGTCTTGTCATCGGCCAGTATCAGATTGAAGCCATTGTAGGCATCGCTGCCGGGCGCGATCGACGCGACGTATTGCTGCGGCGTCATGCTGCCAGCGAGATAGTCGGCCACCAGCGCTCCGCGCGAGGGCGCATCGATCTGGCGTTCCTGCGGGCTGCGGATATTGGTGAGCGCGGCAAAGCGCGCTGCGGGTGCGCCATTGACACCGTTCACTGCTGCGCCGTGTTGCGCGATTCCCATCCAGCTGCCGCCGCCTTGCAGATCGCGACCGGCGTAGATGTCAGGGTGGTTGGCCCAGTTGCCAGCTGGTGTGGCGGGGCGGGCATAGTATTCATCGCGGTTGGCCGCGGCCACCAGCGGCGCGCAAGGAATCACTTGCCAGGCAAAGACAATCAGGCACATGGGGCAACATCCGTAAAGAGTTCAGTGTGGCGTGCGCCGACGATGGCGGCCAACAACCCGGCCTGTTGCACGGCCAGTTCGAGCGCGGCACCAAATCCGTCCGGCGTTGCCCGATACACTTCCATCCAGGTTTGCAAGCCATCGTTCGATCCGGGGCGCCGCTTCAATTGTCCGGCCACGCCGTGCTGCTGCGCCAGACTCGACTGCATGGTCCTCACCTGCTGCTGCAGCGCCCCGGCAGCCTGATCCGGCACCCGGTAATAGATATACAGATCGTTCATGTTGTCACAGCTCCAGCGCATCCAGTGCATAGGGCATGGGCAGAAATTGCACGCGCGCGCCATCGACAGCGCCCACACAAACGGTCCCTTGGGCGATCGCTTCGAGCTTGATTTCCACCAGTGCATCGACGCCGCCTGCGCCATTGCGGGCTGCGTTGACAATCATCCCGCAGGGTTGCTCTGGATCCAGACTGGAGAACAATTCATCGCCGGCCTTGGCCGATGGATCGTCGATGGTTACCAGCGTGGTGCGGCGCTTGAGTTTGCCCAGATACTGGCTGCGCGCGACGATTTCCTGGCCCGGATAGCAGCCTTTCTTGAAATTGACGCCACCGAGCAGCTCGAAATTAACCATCTGGGGCACGAACTTTTCCTGCGTTGGCAGATCGATTTGCGGCACCCCGGCATGCACTTGCGACAGCATCCAAGCCGCATCGTCGCCGTTTGCCAGCGTTGCCGCCAGCACCGGGCAAACTGACTGCGCCGTTGTCTTCGACATCAGCCACTGGTAGCGCGCTGCACCGCAGGCATCGGCCACGCGCAGCAGCGTGCCCATGGCATGGTCAAGCTTGGCATAAGGCGTTGCCGGCAGCGCATCGAACCAAGTGGCAAGGACGGCTGCTGCCTTGTGACCGCCCAGGCCAAGCAAGAACTGCTCGTCGCTGACGTCCGACAACGTCACCTTGGCGCGCATGATGAACATCTGCAAGCGCTTTTGCAGCACCGCGGCGATCGAACGCGGAAGTTGTAAAAATATATCTTCTGCGCTGCGCCAGACCAGAAAGGTCGCCATCAAGCGTCCCTTGGGCGAGCAATAGCCGGCCAGGCGCGCTTCGACTTGGCTCAGATGCTCGACATCGTTCGTCAATTGCTTGTGCAGGAAGTTCGCTGCCTCGGCGCCGCTGGCCTTGATCAAGGCCAGATCCACGATCGGTGCGACGAAACCGTCGGCCAGGTCAGCCACGCTCAAGGCGCGCTCGCTGTTTGCACCTTGCAGTGCAAAATATTGTTGCCAGTTATTCATATATTCCAATGTTTCGACAATTAAGCATTATCATTAGCGCCTTATTATAGTGACCTCGCGCAGATCGCGCCGAGCGCAGCTCAAAACGCGGCTGCTCTTGCCACGCTTTTGTCCCGCTCTTGCCCCACTTTTGACCCACATTTACTCATGGTTTACGACCGATG
>CANFGA010000199.1 GCA_947446335.1 Oxalobacteraceae bacterium
CGAGGGCGAGTCGGCGCAGATATTTTGCATGGATGTCGACATCACCGAACGCAAGCAGGAGGAAATCACGCTGCTGATGGTCGGAGGAAATTTTCAGCAACTGTTCGAGAAATCGGCCGACGCCATCCTTCTGATCCAGGACGAGCGGATCGCCGATGTCAATCCTGCCGCGATCGCGATGTTCGAATACGATAGCAAGCAGCAGATGCTGGGGCATGGCTTGGGTGATTTTTCACCACTGCAACAGCCTTCGGGTGAGTCTTCGCAAGCACTGAACCGGACCATGGCCTGGTGCGCCGGCACCGACGGCAATCATCGCTACGATTGGCGCTACATTTCCTTTCGCGGCCGTTTGTTCTGGGCCGAGGTGCTGTTGACCTCGGTCACACTCGATCACCGCAGCCTGTTTTACGCCGTCATCCGCGATGTTTCTACCCGCAAACTGGCCGAGCGCTCGCTGTATCTGTCGGCCCAGGTCTTTGAAAACAGCCGCGATGCAATGCTGGTCACCGATGAGCGCCGCCGCATCATTTCGATCAATCGCGCTTATGCCGATGTCACCGCCTATGGGCCGGATGACATGATCGGCCAGTCGTTGACGGTGAGTCGTTCCGGGCTCGCCGATCCGGCTTTTTCGCGCCAGGTCTGGGCCCAGATTGCGGCCGTCGGCTACTGGCAGGGCGAAGTCTGTGGCAAGCGCCGGAACGGGCTCTCGTTTCCCGCCTGGTTATCGCTGACGGTGATCCGCGACCGCAACGCCGCCATCAGCAATTACATGGGGATCTTGACCGATATTACCGATCGCAAGAAGAGCGAAGAACGTACCCGCCATCTGGCTGAACATGATTTCTTGACCGATTTGCCCAATCGCGTGCTGCTGCTGGACCGGCTGAGCCTGGCTTTGATGGCGGCGCGGCGCAAGCACAGCATGCTGGCCATCCTGTTCCTCGATCTCGACGATTTCAAGAGCATCAACGACACGCTCGGCCACCATGTGGGCGACTTGTTGCTGAAGGAAGTGGCCCGCCGCCTGCTCAAGTGCGTGCGCGCCATCGATACGGTCAGCCGGCAGGGCGGCGACGAATTTGTCATCATCCTGTCCGATATCGGCGGTGTCGAGCAAGCGGCTCACGTCGCTGGCAGCATCTTGCAGGCGGTTACAAAAGCATGCAGCATCGGCGAATATGCACTCAACGTATCGACTTCAGTTGGCATCAGCATCTATCCCAACGACGGTGACGATCTCGATGCGCTGGTCAAGAATGCCGATATCGCGATGTACCACGCGAAGGAAGCCGGCCGCAATCGCTTCCAATTCTTCAATGCCGCGATGAATGCCCAGGTCGTCGAACGAACCACGTTCATCGATGACTTGCGCAATGCGCTGGAGGGCAATCAATTCACGCTGGAATACCAGCCCCAGATCGATGTTGCCACTGGCGCCGTGGTCGGTGCCGAAGCGCTGATCCGATGGCAACATCCGCAGCTCGGTCTGCTGCTGCCGGAGCGTTTCATCGGCGCAGCCGAAGAATGCGGCTTGATCATTCCGATCGGAAACTGGGTGCTGGAACAGGCTTGCCGGCAAGCGCGCAGCTGGCATGATGCCGGCCATCCTTTGGTGGTTGCGGTCAATTTTTCAGTGGCGCAGTTGATGCAGCATGATTTGCGAAAAAGCGTCGCCGCTATGCTGCAAGCGTGCGCCTTGCCGAGCGGCTTGCTGGAGCTCGAACTGAACGAGGCCATCTTGATGAAGGGCGGCCCCAATGTCGCCGAGACACTCGATGCATTGCACCGGCTCGGCGTGAAGTTGACGATAGATCAGTTCGGCACCGGTTATTCACGCCTGAGTTGCTTGAAAAACTATCCGATCGACAAGCTCAAGATCGCGCAGCCGTTCATCGCCCGGATCACGGATCAGCCAGACGATGTTGCGATCATCGGCACCATCATTGCGCTAGCTAAGAGCATGAAAATGAAAGTCATCGCCGAAGGCGTCGAAACGCGCACTCAGCTCGATTTCTTGCGTCAGCAGGGCTGCAATGAATACCAGGGTTTTCTGGCCAGCCCGGCGCTGCCTGCCGATGAACTGGCCAAGCTGCTGGGATGAGTTCGGTTACTCCTGTTCCGATGCGTCGTGCAGCCAGATGCGCGCCACAACTTGCCCGTGATCGGATGCCCCCGGCAGCGCCAGTTGCAAGTGCTGGTTCAGATAGGCGACGTCGATCACGGTGCCGATCGCCTGGTTGGAATCTGGATGGAACTCTTCCGACATCAGGATATGGTCGATCGTCATCGCATGGCCGTGGTGCAAGTTGGTGCAAGCCATCTGGCGCAAGTCATCCCGGCGCAGCTGGATTTGCGCACTGTCGAACATGCGTCCGGCGAGTGGCTGGCCTGGCTCGCCATCGGTACCGAGCACGATCGCGGTCGTGACGGCATCGAGCGCATCGTTGAAGTCGCCCAGCACGATGCAGGGCCGGCCCGTGCTGCGCCGCAGGTCGCTCAGCAATACGCGCAGCGCAACGGCCTCGGTGCCGCGCCGGATCAGCGAGCGCAAGCTGGCCATCGCTTGCAGCAAAGCGGCATCGCCGACATCGCCGCTGTGATAATCGGGCATTCTCGATTTCAAGTGCACCACCAGCACATCGACTTGATGCGATCCGGGCAGGATGATCTGGACGTGCAGCACCGGCCGGGTAAAGCATGCGTCGTCATGGCTGCCGGGTGGCAGCGTGACGCCGTCGGGAAACCTGATGCAAGCGAGCGCCGGCCCGGCCAGCGGCAGACGCGATACCAGCGCCACGCTCGGCGTGAGGCGCGGCAAGGCCGGGTCGGGATCGAATCCGAGGCGCTGCGCATGGCGGTAATGAAGGGTGCGGGCCAGCACCTGATCGAGCGCCGCCTGTGAAAAAACCTCTTGAAAACCGACGACATCGGCATCGAGCAAATCGAGTTGCTGCGCGCTCCAGTTCAGCTTTGCTTCGTATTGCTCCGCCGTCAGCGGGGCCAGATTGGCATACAATACGGCCCCCGGCGGGGCCAGGTTGCACAGATTGAAGGTGGCAAAGCGCGTCTCTTGGGGCATAATCAGCAACTCCTCATCGAATGGATAGCGTATCACGCATGGCCAAGAAAGAGCATATTTCCGAAACGCCGGCGACGCACATGCTGCGCAAACATCAGATCATTTTCTCGGATCACGCCTACCCATATGAAGAACATGGCGGCACCAGCAGTTCTGCGCAAGCGCTGGGATTGGCGGAACATCTCGTCATCAAGACGCTGGTGATGCAAGACGAGAACGCCAAGCCTTTGATCGTACTGATGCACGGCGATTGCAAGGTGTCGACCAAGAATCTGGCGCGCGCGATACCTTGCAAGTCGATCGAGCCGTGCAAGCCGGAGGTGGCGCAGCGCCATTCCGGTTATCAGGTCGGCGGCACGTCGCCATTCGGCTTGAAGCGGGTGATGCCGATCTACGTCGAGGCCAGCATCTTGCAGCTGGAAAAAATCTACATCAACGGCGGTCGGCGTGGTTACCTTGTCGCGCTGGCGCCGCAGGTGCTGGTCGAGCTGTTGGCGGCGCAGCCGGTGCATTGCGCGTTGCAAGATTAGTTGCGCCTGGCACTGCTTGCGAGAATATTAAAAATACAATAATCTGGGCTGATTGAGGCGCAAAAAGGAAACAATGAATACAGTATTGATGATGGTGGCGGCCTATTTGATCGGGTCGATTTCGTTTGCGGTGGTCACCAGCAAATTGTTCGGTCTGGCCGATCCGCGCTCATACGGGTCGAAAAATCCGGGTGCGACCAATGTTTTGCGTAGCGGCAACAAAGCGGCTGCTTTGGTGACACTGTTTGGCGATGGCGCCAAGGGCTGGCTGGCAGTCTGGCTGGCCAGTCGTTACGCGCAAGACCTGGGTGTCGGCGATCTGGCGGTTGCGCTGGTCGCGCTCGGCGTGTTCCTGGGGCATTTGTGGCCGGTATTTTTTCGCTTCGTCGGCGGCAAGGGGGTCGCTACCGCGCTCGGCGTGCTGATCGGGCTCAATTGGATACTCGGCCTGGCGACGATGGTGAGCTGGCTGGTGATCGCGTATGCGTTTCGCTATTCGTCGCTGGCCGCGCTGGTCTCGGCGCTGTTCGCCCCTTTTTATTATGCATTGCTGTTCGGCATCGATGAAAAATGGTTTGCCGTGGTCGCGATGTGCGTGTTGCTGATCTATCGTCATCGCCAGAACATCACGAATTTACTGGCAGGCAAGGAAGGCCGCCTGGGCAGCAAGGGCGCAGCGAGCAGAAAGTGAAACGCTGCGAACTGGCTTGCTGCCCTTGATTTCAAGCATAACAGGCTCATGTATCAGGGATCGTCGCCTGCTGCGGCACTCTTATCCAAAGGCCAGTTTTCATGACTACATCAATCAAGATCGATTTCGTTTCAGATGTTTCCTGCCCATGGTGTGTGATCGGATTGCGGGGTTTGCAACAGGCGCTCGCCAATCTCGGCCCTGAGGTGCAAGCCGATATTCATTTTCAGCCGTTCGAACTCAATCCCGCGATGGTCGCCGAGGGCCAGGACATGGGCGAACATATCGCCGAAAAATACGGTTCCAGTCCTGAGCAGATGGCGCAATCGCGCGAAATGATCCGCGCACGCGGTGCCGAACTGGGCTTTACCTTCGACATGCAGCAGCGCGGTCGCATCTACAATACCTTCGACGCGCACCGCTTGCTGCATTGGGCCGGACTCGAAGGGCGCCAGCAGCCATTGAAGGAAGCCTTGTTCAAGGCTTACTTCACCGATGGACAAGATCCTTCTTCGCACGCCGTGTTGCTGCGTCTGGTGAAAGAAGTCGGGCTCGACGTGGTTGCCGGGGCGCAGATCCTGGCCACGGACGCGTATGGCGCCGATGTGCGCGAACTCGAACAATTCTATCAAGGCCAGGGCATCAGCTCGGTGCCGGCGATCATCATCAACGACCGTCACTTGATCTCCGGCGGTCAGGCGCCTGAAGTATTCGAACAAGCCTTGCGCCAGATTATCGCGTCCAATTAATCGCCGTTGATTCGGCTTACCCGGTAGCGCTTTTTTCAGGCTACACTTAGCATGTTGCTTGCCAGGTTGGCACGCTGTCGGAACGTTTTCTAGGAGGTGCCGGAACATGCCTAAAGCCATCTGGAATGGTGTCGTGATCGCCGAAGCGGGCGACGATGAAGTGCAGATCGTCGAAAACAATGTCTATTTTCCGCTTGCGACGGTGCATCAGGAATACTTGCGCAACAGCGTGCGGCAAACCTCGTGCGCCTGGAAAGGCCGCGCCAATTATTACCATGTCACCGTTGCCGGCAAGGTCAATCAGGATGCCGCCTGGACCTATCGCGAACCGCTCGTTGCTGCCGTGCAAATCGCCGGTCACATCGCCTTCTGGCGCGGTGTCGTCGTCTCGCGCTGAGCCTGCAGCACGCTTTCTGATGGCGCTGCGCTGGCCGCGCCGTATTGCTTTTTCTTTCCTTTGCCTCCCTTTTTGCCTCGTTTTGGTGCGACGCACAAAGGCGGTGCCAAAATCGCTGCGACGCATGCTGAAATGCGCCAATTTGTCTCCTTATTCTGATCTTTTCCTGACTCCCTCGCTGGCACACCATTTGCTGTTACCGGATTAACGGCTGGCCGCTGCAGCATCGCACCGGCTTGCCAATAACCCCCGATGGATGGAGCCCTATCATGATCAGCCAGACCAATTTGACCCGCCGCAAGCTGCTTGCTGCCGCCGCCAGCGCTACCGCGCTTTCCAGTCTGGCCAGCAAAGGAGTGTGGGCCGCCGGTTCTGACAAGCCAGAAAAGGAAGAAGTGAAGGTCGGCTTCATTCCGCTCACCGATTGCGCCTCGATCGTGATGGCCTCGGTGCTGGGATTCGACAAGAAATACGGCATCAAGATCGTGCTGAGCAAGGAATCGTCGTGGGCCAGCGTGCGCGACAAGCTCGTCAACGGCGAACTCGACGCAGCCCATGTGCTCTACAGCCTGGTCTACGGCGTCCATCTGGGCGCTGGCGGGGCCAAGAAGGACATGGCGGTGCTGATGAACCTGAACCAGAATGGCCAGGCCATCACCTTGTCGAAAAAATTGGCCGACAAGGGCG
>CANFGA010000200.1 GCA_947446335.1 Oxalobacteraceae bacterium
CAGCGTGAGGATGTGTTCTTCTCCCGTCACGCGCTTGGCCAGCGTTAAAGAGTTCTCGAAATCCCGGCGCGCCAGAGCGTAAGCCCCTTCGGCGTGCGCATATAGGCCTGCGCGCAGTCCCAAATGGACGCCGGACTCATACTCCAGTTTGCCGGCCAGGAATCGTGCCTGCGCGACATAATGCCGGCTGCGACCATGGCTGCGGATGTCGTCCGCATCTTTTAGCACAAGCAACAATTGCCCGGCCAGTGCCAGCCGCAGCGCTGGCCGGTCGTCGACGGTGATGCGATCGTCGACGTCATCCATGCCGGGCAGCAGCTTCAGGCAGACCTGAGCGGTCAACGGGTGGATCTCGACTAGCATCAACGGAGAGTCCTCAACGGTGCGTTCAGTCAGCAGCGCGCTGCGGATCAGGCTGTCCAAAGCCTGATTGGCATTGTCGTTCGTTATTTTTGAAGCGTCGACAAGCAACGCGGCGGGGAAAGCGATGTTGCCCTCGCACAACGATGCCAGCGTCAGCAACAGCTTGGCGTCGCGACCTAACTGGCGCAGGCTGATTGCGTAGGCGGCAAGCACGCCGCAGGCTTTTTCGCCCAGCTTAAGTTTCAGGCTGGCCGCCGCTGTTTCTATCCTTTCGAGCGTGCCCAGTTGATCGAGTTCGGCCAGCAGCGCGCAATAGCCTTGCGCGCTGCGCTTGATGTACTGGCCCAGCAATACCAGCGCCTGCGTGTGCGCGCCGGTGCGTTCGATGATGGCGGCAGCAGCTTTCTCTTCTTGCTCGTTGGCGATGGGGCGGAAACTGGCCAGCAGGCGCAGCGCGTCGTCAGGCGACATCACGTCCAGTCGCTCGGCGGCAAAACCGGCGATGGCGCTGCTGTCACGCGTTGTGATCAGGGTGCGGCCATCGGCCATCGGTGCGCGCCAGAAGGCCAGCAAGCTGTCGCGCAGCGGTTCCGGCGTCAGCACCGGCACGTTGTCGAGCACCCATAACGCAGTGCCGGGCAGTGGCAATGCGGCCAGACGCAGGCGGGCTGCGCCGGGGGCGAGCAATTGCCCTTTTTCATCGCGCAACAAGCTGCCGTGCGGGCTGTATTGCAATGTCGCGTCCACCGCGCTCAGCCAGGCCAGTTCGCCCTTGGCCTGATTCAGCGCTTTATCGCTGTCGAGCGCGGCCAGCTTGATCCAGAAGACGCCGCCGGGATAGGCTGGCGCAAATTCACGTGCGTAGGCGGTGGCCAGTTCGGTCTTGCCGATGCCGGCCAAGCCGTGGGTTTGCACCGCCACGTCCTGCACCTGAGCACCTACCTTCGCCGGATGCAATCGGCTGTGGATGCGCATCAGTACGGCATTGCGGCCGGTGAAGTGCGTCGACAACTGGGGCACGCCGTGCAGTGTGCCCGGCGCTATTGCATTGGCCACCGAATTGCGTTCGTCAGCCATGGTGCCGAGCACGCGCAAGGCAGCGAGGCGGGGCGCCAGAGCACTGGCCAACGACTGCGCCCAGGCGGCTTCGTGGCCGGGTTGCGGCGGCTGCAGAAAGTTTTGCGCGCCGAGTTCGCCGGCCGCAATATGATCCACCGTATTGAGCGGATTAAGCAGCCACAAACGGCTGTCCAGTTGGGAACTCTGGCGCCGGGTGTGCTGCCATGCGCGCCGGAACTCGGCCAGGCAGTGCTCGGATTGGGCGTAATCGTCGGACCACCAGATCAGCATGGCCAGGCTGGAGTCGATCGCGGCGCGCAAATGGAGAGGGAACGGCGCCAGCGGATCGATATCATGCTGGTCGAAAAAGCAACGTATTCCAGCAGCTTCCAGCGCCAGGAGGGCGGGCCGCACCAAGCTGGTCTGGCTGCGCCGGTAGCTGATGAACACGTCTTTCGGTACAGCATTCATGGTGTATCCAATTCAAGTCGGTGCGCCAGACGGGATTGTCGACAATAGCGCTGCGATGCTTGAAGTGTAATATGGTTTTTATGATAATTTCAGCGATATTTTCATAAGTATTGCAATGCTGCTTTGAGGGCCGGGCATCAACCTGATTCAAACGTAAAAAAGCCTGCACGGTGCGCACCGTGCAGGCTTTCTTGTCGATGAGGCGCCTGAATCAGCGCGCGTTCATCAAGGGCATTACATCATGCCGTCCATGCCACCCATGCCGCCCATGCCACCCATGCCGCCGCCCATGCCGCCGGCTGCCTTGTCGTCTGCCAGTTCGCAGACCATGCAGTCGGTGGTGAGCATCAGCGAAGCGATCGATGCAGCGTTTTGCAGCGCCGAACGGGTCACTTTTGCTGGATCCAGAACACCCATTTCAACCATGTCGCCATAGGTGCTGTTGTAGGCGTTGTAGCCATAGTTGCCCGAACCTGCCAACACGGCAGCGACGACGACCGAAGCTTCTTCGCCGGCGTTTTGCACGATCATGCGCAGTGGCTCTTCCATTGCGCGCATGACGATCTTGATACCAGCATCTTGATCGGCGTTGTCGCCCTTGACCGTGACATTGGCGCGTGCGCGCAGCAGTGCAACGCCGCCGCCAGGCACAATGCCTTCTTCAACCGCAGCGCGGGTAGCGTGCAGTGCATCTTCGACGCGGGCTTTCTTTTCTTTCATTTCGACTTCGGTGGCGGCGCCAACCTTGATCACTGCAACACCGCCGGCCAGTTTGGCAACGCGCTCTTGCAGTTTTTCACGGTCGTAGTCCGACGATGCTTCTTCGATTTGAACGCGCACTTGCTTCACGCGCGCTTCGATCGACGATGCGTCGCCATTGCCATCGATGATGATGGTGTTTTCCTTGCCCACTTCGATGCGCTTGGCTTGGCCCAGTTCGGCCAGCGTGATTTTTTCCAGCGTCAGGCCGACTTCTTCAGCGATGACTTGACCACCGGTCAGCACGGCGATATCTTCCAGCATGGCCTTGCGACGGTCGCCGAAACCTGGCGCCTTCACTGCACATGTTTTCAAGATGCCGCGGATGTTGTTCACAACCAGCGTTGCCAATGCTTCGCCTTCGATGTCTTCGGCGATGATCAGCAGAGGACGGCTCGATTTTGCCACTTGTTCCAGTACCGGAAGCAGATCGCGGATGTTCGAGATCTTCTTGTCGCACAACAGGACAAACGGATTTTCCAGAATCGCAACTTGCTTTTCAGGATTGTTGATGAAGTACGGCGACAGATAGCCGCGGTCAAATTGCATGCCTTCGACGATTTCGAGTTCGTCGTTCAAGGTCTTGCCGTCTTCAACGGTGATGACGCCTTCCTTGCCGACTTTTTCCATCGCTTCAGCGATGCGCTCGCCGATCGAGTAGTCGGAGTTGGCCGAAATGGCGCCAACTTGTGCGATTTCCTTGGTTGTCGTGCATGGACGAGCGATCTTGGCCAGTTCTGCGACCGTGGCTGCAACAGCCTTGTCGATGCCGCGCTTCAAGTCCATCGGGTTCATGCCGGCGGCGACGAATTTCATGCCTTCGCGCACGATTGCTTGTGCCAGCACGGTCGCGGTGGTGGTGCCGTCGCCAGCGTTGTCGCTGGTGCGTGAGGCAACTTCCTTGACCATCTGCGCACCCATGTTCATGAGCTTGTCTTTGAGTTCGATTTCTTTTGCTACCGAAACACCATCCTTGGTCACGGTAGGGGCGCCGAACGAGCGCTCCAGCACCACGTTGCGGCCTTTAGGGCCCAAAGTGACCTTGACTGCATTGGCCAGAATGTTGACGCCTTCAACCATCTTGGCGCGCGCTGCGTCGCCGAATACTACATCTTTAGCTGCCATGTTTGTTGCTCCTGAAATTCGTTAATGAAGGACTGAAGTCGGTAACTGAAAAGATACCGGAGTAGTCTGAATACGTGACGATGAATTACTTGACGACGATCGCCATGATGTCTTCTTCGCGCATCACCAGCAATTCGTCGCCATCGACCTTGACGGTCTGGCCAGCGTATTTGCCGAACAGGACGCGATCGCCAACCTTGACATCGAGCGGACGCACTTTGCCGTCTTCCAGAATCTTGCCATTGCCTACGGCGAGTACTTCGCCTTGATCCGGCTTTTCAGCGGCTGCATCAGGAATGATGAGACCGGATGCAGTTTTGGTTTCCTGGTCGAGACGCTTGACGATAACGCGATCGTTCAATGGGCGAAGATTCATGAAGTTTCCTTTGGGTTCAATGGATGGTTATTGTGGCTATGGTGACTGTGGTCACGGCGTAGGCGCAGGGCTGTTCTTGCTTCAAGAAATTGCCGTGTGTCTTGTCGGTTGGTCTGAAAGAGCCATTGGCACTCTCAACTATCGAGTGCTAATTATAAGGACGCCATGACGGTATTTCAAGTCAGGCATGCAATTATTTCATCTCGATGGTTGAAATTTCTCAAGCAATGTTGCTGCCTCCCCATGCAGTTACAGATAACGATATGTGTGCTGCATGCCTGAAAACAAGGGAAGGTTGTAATAATCTGTGACAAACGATTGAAACCGTTGACGTGAAAACGCTTGCGCCACTATAGTGTGAAGATGATTTCTGAATTCGAAGAACTATCTCAAAAGATCGACCAACTGGCCCAGATGACGCAGGATCTGCGCCGCGAAAACGCGCGCCTGCGCAAGGAAAATGTGGCGCTCGGGCTCGAAAATGCAGGCTATGCTCACAAGATGAGCGAGGCGCAGCGGCGCGTCGAAGCCTTGCTTGAAAACATACCTGCGCTGGTGGAGGCCGGATTGGCCCAAGCTCAGTCAGAAGAAAAGGAAACGTGATGCCCCATCTCGATGTCAATATCATGGGCCAATCGTATCGCCTGGTGTGCAAGGACGATGGCGAACGGTCCTTGCGTCAGGCTGCCAATTATCTTGATAGCAAGATGTGCACCATCCGCGATGCGGGCAAGATCAAAGGCAATGACCGTATCGCCGTGCTGGCGGCATTGGGCGTGGCAGCCGAGTTCCTGTCGATCCGCGCGCCGCAGGGGCCGCTGTCGGATTTGACGATCCTGGAAGTGAAGCAAAAAATCAGCGCGATGCACGCCGTGCTCGACAATGCGCTGACGCCGCAGGAAAATTTGTTCTGACAATAAATTAGCGTTGACTTGTGTCAGCATGAGAGTAGACTTAGCCTCACCCTGCGGTGTTCGCGATTGCCATATATTCCTTGAACCATTTATGTGCACCGGTTGCGGAATTTCGTTCGATGGGAGTGAGCGTCGCTAGTTCGACGAACCCGAAATTGAACTAACTGTGACCACCTTGAACCGTTTGGTTCGGGATGCCGGCATAACGGCACAGGCGGGGTTTCATTTTTCGAGAGCGGTTGCGCATTGTTAATGCGCAACCGCTTTTTTGCGTGCGCCGACGATCGACCTGGCCCGTCTTGTCGTTGGACAGGCATCGGTCTGCACTTCCCTCTTTGCCATCTTCTGCCGGAGCGATGCCGTGATCCAATATTGGCTGATGAAGTCCGAACCCGGCGAGGTCGGCATCGACGATCTGCTGGCGGCGCCCGGATCCACGTTGCCCTGGACCGGCGTGCGCAATTACCAAGCGCGCAACTTCATGCGCGATGCGATGCAAGTGGGCGATGGCATCCTGTTTTATCATTCCAGTTGCGCGCAGCCGGGCGTGGCTGGACTGGCCGTTGTGGCCAGCGTAGCCTATCCGGATCCAACCCAGTTCGATGTGAATGGCAAGTATTTTGACCCGAAGGCGACGCTGGAACAGCCGCGCTGGGTCAGTGTCGATGTGCGCGCCCTTGAAAAGACGCCGCTGCTGGCTTTGGCGCAACTGCGCGCGATGCCGGAACTGGACGACATGCTGTTGCTGCAAAAAGGCAGCCGTTTGTCGATCACGCCGGTATCGAGCCGGCAGTGGCGCATCATCCGCGACCGGTTGCACGCCGGGGCGGGCGACTGATGCCGGGCGGCTTGACTCTGACGCTGGTGCTGATCCTGCTCGCGATGGGCGCGTGCGGCGGCTTTGCCGCAGGGCTGCTAGGAATCGGCGGGGGCATGGTACTGGTGCCATTCATCATCATGATTTTCAGTGCCCAGCATTTCCCATCTGACTTGATCGTGCACATGGCGATCGCCACGTCGCTCGCCACGATCCTGTTTACGTCGATGTCATCGGTGCGCGCCCACCA
>CANFGA010000201.1 GCA_947446335.1 Oxalobacteraceae bacterium
AGTACAAGCGCCACCAGGCACCGCCAGGCGTGAAGGTTGGCACTATGTCATTCCAGCGCGATTGGCGCTATCCGATCACCAATGGCTGGCATGTGATGCAACACAATCAGATGGTCACGCGATTGGCCGATGCTGCGGAGCACGACCAGCAATCTTGAGCCAAGGTAAATAGTATGGGAACGATCCTGCGCCAACGGCGCTAGTGCAACTTTCTGATATTGAGAAATTCACCAGCAGACTGCCGAGCATATTCCCGCGGCATCTCAAGGTCCACTCCTGCCGAACAAGATGAGGTAACCCAGCACGGCGCCGATTGCCAGGAAGGGCATCGAATAGGCATGAAACACCAGCCATGCACGGCGGTCGCCGCTCATGCGCAGCGCGATCAGATTGGCCAGCGAACCGACCATGAAACCAAAACCGCCGACATTGACGCCATAAGCGATCGCGCGCCAGTTGTTCGAGTATTCGGCCAGCGCTATCGCCGCCGGCACGTTGCTGACGATCTGCGATGCCATCATGCTGGTCAGGTACAAATTGAGCGCCTGCTCCAAGCCTAATCCGGCCATCGCATTGCGCACGATGTCGAGGCCAGCGAGCAGGCGCAAGTCGATGAACATCAGCACAAACACCAGCAACAAGCCCCAATCGAGGCTGGCCAGCACCCGCGCGCGCAGGGCCAGAAAAATCAGCAAGACCGCCAGCACCGCCCATCCCTGGTAACGCAGGTCGGTCGCCACCAGAAACGGCAGATACAACGCGAGCGATAACCACAGCATTGGCACGTCGAGTTCCACCGGTGGATGCTGTTTGTCACCGTCGCCCTGTATCGGCCGGCTGCCGAAGGCGCACGCCGTCACCGCCAGCAGCACTGCCATCAGCAACGCCACCATAGGCAGCATGTGCATCACGAATTGACCAAACGAGACCTGGGACAACTGCCACAGGAACAGGTTTTGCGGATTGCCGATCGGCGTCAGGGCCGAACCGGCATTGACCGCCAGCGCCTCGAACACGATCAGCTTGGTGGCTGGCATCTGCGTGATCCGGCAAATGCCCAGCGTCAGCGGCACCACGACGAACAGCGCCACATCGTTGGTCAGCACGGTCGACAACAGCGCCGCTGCCATCACCAGCCACAATGCAGCGGCGCGCTCGGTCGTCATCACGCCGATCAGGCGGCGCCCCAGCCAATGCATCGCGCCGCTCATTTCCAGGCCTTTGGTCAGGATCAGCAACCCGGTCAGCGCAGCGATCGTGTGCCAGTCGACCAGACCCGGATAGCTTGCGATCGCGCCTGGTTGCGCGAAGCTGAACAGGATCAGCGCTGCGAACATGATCAAAAAAAAATTGTCTGCGCGCAGATTGCGCAGCAGCGCCCGGACAGGATGGACGGTGGTCATGGCGCCGCTTTCCATGTGCCTGCGCCTTGTACACCGGCGGGATCGATACGCTTCGCGATCAATAAAAATGGGGCGCAACGGGCCAGGAAATGGAGATGCTTGATGATGATTAGTCCAACAAAAAGTCAAAGCAAGGTCACGGGTCGCGCGCATTATATTTCTTTTTATGATTTTTATCACGCGCTAACAAACAGGGAAAATATCGATGGAAAAGCTCCTGCTTTTATCTGAAATCGAGGATGCCCGTCTCATCGGGCGACATCTTTATCTAAAACTGCCGTTGCTCAGCAACATCATGCATTTCATGTTGGGTAGCGCACGGACCGGCTGACCATTGCCTTGTGTAAACTTGAAAAAAGATGAGACAGGTCGATTGCGCCTTGCAAGCGGAGGCCTTGATCGTCTTTTCGATTGGATACATCTTGTAATATTACTTACCAGAATGCTCTGGATTCAGAGAGTTGCCCCCTGTTTAATGGAAGCATAGTTTCAGCAAGCAGATGTATTTTATTTTTACCATCATTTTAGGAGCCCACATGAATAACAAAGCAATTCTCTCAGCCTTGATGTCCGCTTGCCTCACGTTGAGCACTTCCGCCTTCGCACAAAATGATCATCGCGGCAACGACGGCAACGACCGCAATGAACAGGTCAAACATGGACAAAATCACAAAGGCAAAAAGAATCGCGGCGCCGGCCCGAAACATGACATGCACAAGGGTGGACGTCTTTCCAATGAATATCGCGGCAACAAATATGTCGTCAACGACTGGCGCGGCCGCCATCTGAGCGCGCCTCCGCGTGGCTCGCACTGGGTTCAGACCGGCGGCGACTATGTTCTGGTGGCCATTGCCAGCGGCGTCATCGCTCAAGTGTTGCTGAACAACTGACAATAGTTCACGTGCCGACAGAGCCTGCATCAAACTGTGCAGGCCACGATTTGCGCTATCGTTTCTTTGGCGCCCGCATAATCGATGGTCAGAACTTGGTTTGAACAACGGAAATTCCAGTCTTCGCCGCAACTAACGCTCCTGCTGCCAGACCGTGAGCGCCTTGACGACATCAAGAACCACCGTTGGCCAGTTCGCTCCGGGTTGTTGCCGAAACAGACGCATGCCATCCGGATACCATGGCGTATCGCTGCGCCCGATCAGCCAACGCCAGTCGGTTTGCTGGTCCGGCAATAATACCCAGCATGGCGTACCAATGCTGCCCGCCAGATGCGCCACGGCGGTATCGACGCTGATGACCAGATCGAGACTGGCTACGACAGCGGCCGTATCAGCAAAATCCTGCAAGTGACTACCCAGATTCAGCAGATGCATGCCCGGCGGAGCATGTTGCGCCTCTTCTTCGCCGGCGCCTTTCTGCAGGCTGACGAAAGTAATACCAGTCAATCCTGCCAGCGGCGCAAGCTGTGCCAACCCGGCGAGCGAATGCGTTGCATCGTTGTCGAAACGGGGATTTCCTTTCCATGCCAGGCCAACCAGGCAGCACGATGCTGGCAAGCGGCAGGACCAATGCCGCAGGCGTTCAGGGTCCGGCATCAAATAAGGAATGCTGGCCGGGATGGTCTCCAAGCGTGTGCCGCAATGATAGGGAAGACTCAACGGTGGGGTCCAGAAATCCCAGTTGGATACGGGAACGTCATCGTTGAACGAATACACTGTATCGACGCCGGTCAGCGTGCCAAACAGCGTTTTCAGCGCCGGATGGCAGATGATGTCCACTCGCGCCGTACCGCGCATTTTCAATACATGGGCATAGCGGCAAAATTGGATCATGTCGCCGTGACCAGCCTCAAAACCGATCACGATGGACTTGCCAGCAAGCTCTTCCCCTTGCCAGCGCGGGCAGGTGAAATGGTTTTCCAGAATCAGATACCAGTCGCGCGCTTCAAAGCAATACCAGCCTTCTTCGAAGCGCCCCTGACGCAACAGGAGACAGCCCAGGTTGAAGCGCGCTCTGGCATACAGGCTGTCTGCGCGCAGCGCAGCGCGCAGAGCGCGCTCGGCTTCGTCCTCACGCTGCATCTGTGCCAGCAACACGCCCAGATTTGACCACGCGAGCGGAGATTCCGGCGCCAGTTGCAGCGCCTGCCTGTTAATCACTTCCGCTTCGTCAAAGCGCTGGCAGCGCATCAGCAGCGCAGCCAGATTCAGGTGTATCTCGGCATTCGCGGGCTGAAAATCGAGCGCATGCCGATAATAGATTTCGGCAGCAGTACAAGCTCCGGCCTGATCCCGCAACCAGCCCATGTTGGCCAGCGCCTCAGCCAGGCAAGGGTCCAGCGCCAATGCTTTCAAATAGCAACGCTCGGCGCTGGCGACATCGCCGGCGGCGAGATGCCGATTCCCCTCAAGAAACCATGTTTCGGCCGTGTCCGGCACCTTGTCAGTCATCGATTCCATCCGAAAGCCCATTCAAAATCCGATCGAGATGCACACCAGTCGGGTACCTTGCTGATCAAGGCGCGCGGCGGCGGCTGGCATTTTGCCGCATGGCTTGATGACCCAAAACTCAAGTCATGTATTTTTCCATCATGCACCTTCAGAAACAGCGAATCGCAACCGATAACAGAGTCGATCCTTATTTTTGTGTTGCATCTGCAGCCGATGGCGCATCGCGCTGCGGATGACCCGATCTGCCAATCTACCGTTTTTGAAAGGACTCATCATGGCTATCAGCCCAGTCGCCTCCAGTGGCGCCACATCCAACGCGCAATCGCTTGCCATCGTTGCCCAGGCCGAAGCTAAAGCTGCCAACCAGCAAGCGCTGGTCAACGCACAGAACCAGAGTCAGGATGAAAACCCGGTCTCACAGGTACCGGCGGCCAAACCTTCCGTCAACAGCAGTGGCCAAGCCATCGGCACCACAATCAACGTCACCGCCTGAACATCTCTGTAGATTTCTGATCTGACCCCGGCGGCGCCGCTGCCGGGGTTGACTGCAGTACTGTCCCCAGCCTTCGCAGCGCTTTTTCCGATAAATTTTGATCGCCAGCAATGCATTCAGTTTTGCCGTATATTCTTGCCTAGGCAAATAATTAACGGCAACCAATGAAGTCACCGCTCCCCCTTTTTTTGGCTGCAAACTATCGGATGGAAGATAGCGTTGGCTATCTGCTGAGCCGCGCGCGCGCCATGCTGGCCAAGTCGCTCGACACCGCGCTCATCGACAGCGGCGTCACGCATGCCCAAGGTGGCGTGCTCTTGTTGCTTGCCAGCGGCAATTACATGACTGCCGCTGATCTGGTACGTGAAGTCTACACAGATGCAGCCTCGATGACTCGCATGCTCAATCGCCTGCAAAAACGCGGTCTGGTTGAGCGCGTAGCCAATACCGACGACCGGCGTCAGATGCGATTGCAACTCACTGCCGAAGGGGCGCTGCTGGCAGCGCGCATGCCACCGATCATGGCAGCCGTGCTCAGTGAGCAATTTTCAGGCTTCAGTGCCGAAGAAGTCGGGTTCCTCAAGTCCCTGCTGCGCAAGCTGACGCAATGCAACACGCCGGCATGTGCCGGCAGTGCCACCCAGAAACCCGTTGGCATGGCAACGCCGCCAGCTACCGCCGCCACCTTGACAAAAAAGATTGCCTGAACAATAGATCATGACCATGGTTTCCACCCCGACCTCCTCATTTTTACGCCAGTCGCTGATGACTGCTGCCGTTGCCCTGGCGCTTTCGGGCTGCGCCAGCTTCGAGGGTATTGACAGTCATGCGCAAGCGCACAGTCCTGTCAATCTCGAGACCACGCTGACGCTGCCCGATCAGGGTGGCAGCTGGCCGAGCGCGCAATGGGCCGGCCAATTCGGTGGTCTGGCCTTGCAGGCATTGGTCGATGAAGCCTTGCTGGCCAACCCCGGCCTGGAGGTGGCGGCCAGTCGCGTGAATGCTGCGCGCGCAGTCGTCGATGCTGCCAGCGCCTCGGCCCGGCCCACGACCGACCTGGCGTTTTCGGCTACCCGCCAGCGCTACTCGGAAAACGGCATCCTTCCACCACCACTGGCGGGCGCTTATGAGACCGACTCCCAATTGGCGTTGAACTTTCGCTATGATTTTGACTTCTGGGGCAAGAATGGCGCGGCGCTGCGTAGCGCCTTGTCGCAAAGCAAATTGTCACAGGCCGAGCAATACCACGCCCGGCTGGTGCTCAGCACAGCGGTTGCACACGCTTGGGTGCAACTGGCGCGCAGTTCTGCCCAGTTCGATCTGGTAACGCAGCAGTTGCAAACCCGTGAGTCACTCGATCGCCTTACCCGCCAGCGGGTCGCCGCCGGACTCGATAACCAGAGCGAGAACCAGTTGACGCTGCAGCAGTCAGCCTCGCTGCGCGCAGAACAGGCGCAGTGGCAGGAAGCCATCGCACTGATCCGTAATCAGCTCGCAGCGCTGCTCGGCAAAGGACCGGACCGTGGTCTGGCTATCGCGCGCCCGGTACTGCCGGCACAGGCGGCGAGCCTGTTGCCGACGGCGCTGCCGCTGACACTGATCGGTCGACGGCCAGACATCGTTGCGGCGCGCTGGCGCATCGAAGCGACCCAAGGCCAGATCGACTATGCCCGCGCCCTGTTCTATCCCAATGTCGACCTGATGGCTTTTGCCGGCTTTTCCAGCCTCGGGCTGTCGAACCTGCTCCAGAGCGGCAGCCGCGTGGTCGGCGTCGGCCCGGCGATCCGGCTGCCGGTA
>CANFGA010000202.1 GCA_947446335.1 Oxalobacteraceae bacterium
AGCCTGCATCTGGAAGGGCGCGCGATCGACATCCGCATCCCGGGACGTGACTTGAGCAACGTGCGCCGCGCAGCACTGGCGCTCAGTGGCGGCGGCGTCGGCTACTATCCCAATTCGCAATTCGTCCACATCGACACCGGGCGCGTGCGCAGCTGGTGATTTTGGCATCAGGTGTCAGGCTCAATCAGGGAATACGGTCTTCCGAGTTGCCAGCGATATCACTCCCCGATTGAACCTGGCGCTGTCCGTCTGGCACCTGTCACAAAGGCGGCAAACCGGCAGCAGCGCGCACATGGTCTTGCAATTGCGGCAAGCAGACCCGTTTCAGATCGAAACGCTGCTGCACATCGAGGCGCGCCTGCTGGCGCAGATGCCGGTTTTCCTCGGGCTGTTCCAAGGCCTTGATCACCGTCCCGGCCAATCCTGACGGGTCAAAAAAGTCCACCAGCAAACCATTGCGTCCATGCTGCAACACTTCTTGTACCGGCGCAGTCGCCGAGGCGATCAGCAGGCATCCGCAAGACATCGCTTCCAACATCGACCAGGATAGAACGAAGGGATAAGTCAGGTAGACATGGGCGCTGGACAAGCGCAGCACCTGCACATATTGAGCATAAGGCAATTTGCCCAGGAAATGGATGCGGCTCATGTCGATGCTGGCAGCCACCTCCTGCAGGTAGATCGCGCGGTAAGTCGCGCCACCGGGCGCGGCCCGGCCATAACTGACGTCATCGCCGCCCACGATCAGCACCTGTGCCAGCGGCCTTCTAGCCAAAATCTCGGGCAAGGAGCGCAAGAAGGTGTGGATGCCGCGATACGGTTCCAGGTTGCGCGCCACATAGGTGATGATTTCATCGCCCGAGCGTAGCGTGGCGCCGCCGGGCAACTGGAATCGCTCCACGTTGGCCGGACACACGATGTCAGTATCGACGCCATCGTGGATCACGCTGATGCTCTGGCGCAGCATGGCTGGAAATTGCGCCCTTTGCCACTGGGTCGGACTGACGCCGGCATCGCTAGCCTCCAGGCTCAGCAACTGGGTCGCATTGCGCATGCGGATGCGGCAACCGTCATCAAAAGTGGATGGAAATTCGGGATCGAAATGCATGTCCGAGCCTTGCGCCCGGTAATAGAATTCCAGATACAACACCAGCTTTGCGTTTGGAAAAACATCCTTCAAAAACAAGGACTCGCCCCATCCGGGGTGCGCGCAAATCACGTCCGGCACGAATCCCAGGTTGCGCAGTTTCAAAGCGAGGCGGGCCACGGCTTGACCGCGCCGCACTGCGGCATCGGTGCTGCGCAGATAGTGATGGGTCCCGGCCACGGCATCTTGCGAAGCCGGGTAAGAACATAGTCGCATGCGCGGGTGTAAACCCCGGGCCCGATGGATATTGGCCTCGTCGCCGATCGCAACGACTTCGTTGGCCAGGTCATCGGCCAAGGCCGGCGCCAGGTGCTTGTACTGGCCGGGGAAATTCTGGTGAACGAACAGGATGCGCATGGCTAAAAAACTCCCCGCCTCAGGCAGGGAGTTGGTCGGAGGTTATCAATACAGGCCGAAATCGCTGGTCGCCAGCGCTGCCTGGCCATCGACGATGCCGATCAGCTTCAATTCTGATGCGCTCACCGTCGCATCGGCACCGGCGCTGACGAACTGGAACAGCGCCGAACTGTAGCCGTCGTCGACGACGAACAGGCGCTCGTCACCTTTCGCATAAGCGGCATCGGCGCTGCCGATGGCGGCGACGACTTCGCTGGCATTGACCGCATTCCAGCTGCCGGCATACATAGAGTTGAAATCGCTGGTCAGGTCGGCTTGAACGATGACCATTTCGGCTGCCTTCGCGAAAGTACCGCCTGCAACAGTCTTGAGCGCGACGTTTTCCAGCACCGCATCGCCATCGCCGACCATCGCCTTGGTGAACTGGATCTTGTCTTCGCCGACAGTGAAATCGTCGATGAAGTGGCCAGTGCTGAACGTATATTTTTGGGGATATATCCACGCAGTGCCATTCCAGGTACCTCCGGCACCAGTATCATTTACCGACTGCCCAGCGAATGCCGCGCTCTCCTCGAAGCGGAAGATGTCCTTGCCCGTCAACTGATTACTGCCGTTGTATGAGAAATCGCCGATCAGGCGGTCGCCGCTGGTTCCATAAATGGCTGCAGTTGCCAAGCCCGCATACAGGATGTCATCGCCGCTCCCACCCTCGATGTTGTCGTTGCCGGCACCGCCGGTCAGGATGTCATCGCCTTCATTACCACGGAGAAAATCATCGCCGTCATTGCCACTCAGGCTGTCGTTGCCCCAGTTGCCATTAAGCTGGTCATTGTCCGCTCCGCCGTTGAGAGTGTCGTTGCCATCGCCCCCCCACAGGTCATCTGCGCCGGCATCGCCCGACAGCAGGTCATTGCCGGAACCGCCGTAAACGTAATCGTTCTCAGTGCCACCAGCCAACGTATCCTTGCCTGTCGAGCCATACAACGTGTCATTGCCGGCGCCGCCGCTCAGCGCATTGGCGCTGAGATCATTACCGTAATAATCGTAACTGTAGAGTGGTGTCGCCGCATACAGCATGTCATTGCCAGCACCCCCGTCGATCGTATCGGCGCCCAGGCCACCGCTGAGCGTGTCATTGCCATCTTCGCCGTACAGCAGATCGGCGCCGTTGCCAGAGGTGATCTTGTCATTGCCGGCGCCGCCATACAACTTGTTCGCTAAATCCACCGCCGGGGTCGGCGAGTAGGTCTGCGTGCTGTCATCAAAACCGAAGATCGTGTCGTTACCCAGTCCGCCCATCACCGTATCGGCCCCGGCGCCACCCTGCAAATAATCGTTGCCGTCGCCGCCGTTGAGGCTGTCATTGCCAGCGCCACCGGACAAATCGTCATCGCCGCCCCAGCCGTTGATCGTGTCCTTGCCGGCGCCACCGATGAAGGTCTCCTCAGTAACGTTGCTGCTGCCATTCTCCAACTTTACGTTGGAAGTTCCGGTGTATTCCAGGCCTTCGATGTTGGCATAAGCGGCGAAACTGGTCAGCGTGGCCGAGCGGATCAGATCGTTGCCGCCATTGGCCAGTTCGGTGACGACATCGCCGGTATCGGCTTCATAAACATCATTGCCGGTGCCGCCGACCAGCATATCTTTACCGGCGCCGCCAACCAGCGTGTCGTTGCCATTGCCACCCGTCAGAGTATCGTTGCCGTCCAACCCGGACAGATAATTGTTATTGCTATTGCCGATGATGGTGTTGCCAAGCGCATTGCCGGTCGCGTTCAGCGCGGCTGCAGTCGGCACCGCAGTCATCACATTATTGTCGCCGTTGGCCAGGCGCACCTTGTTGATGGCCGCAAGCGCGATCGCATCGTCGGCGGCGCTGCCGCCGGCCAGCACGATGCGTTCCACGCCATCGATCGATTCCGGCGTGCCGGCCCCCATCAGGTAGACCGTATCGACGCCAGCACTGTCATCGATCGCGGTATTGGCATTCTGGATCAGATAAAAGTCATTGCCCTCGCCGCCCAGCAGCACATTGCTGACGTTGCTGGTGTACCCATTGATGGTGGAGACATAGCTTTGTGTCTCACTATTCCAGATTGACGACACAGTTTCCCTGCCCAGCGCCAGCAGCACATCGTTGCCGGCACCGCCGTCGACGACATCGGTCACGGATGAAGATGAATGATAATATCCATACTGATCGTAATAACCACCGCTCCCCGAGCCCGACCCATCGCTGTCGCCGGTCAACGTATCGTTGCCGATACCGCCGGACAGATAGTTTTCATTGTTGTTGCCAACCAGAATATTGGCACCGCCATTGCCTTCGGCGAACCAGGCAGCGGAATTGGAGAGATTGTCGTCCAGCACCAGCGCCTCGACATTGCCGTAGGTAGTGAGCGAATTGTCGATCGTCGAATGGATGACATCCATCCCGGTATCGACGGCCAGTTCGGTGACGACGTCCAGATCATTGTCGATCAAATACGTGTCGCCACCGGCGCCACCGACCAGCGTGTCGATGGCATTGTCGTCGACGAGGACAGGCTTGACGCCATTATTCATTTCCTCATACAAAAAGCCGCGCGCCTGCACATTGCTGAATGTTCCACCATACAAAGCATCGTCACCGCTGCCGCCTTGCAGACTATCCCTGCCGGCACCGCCGATCACGGTATCGTTGCCATTGTCAGCTGAAATGATGTCATTGCCGACGCCGCCGGCGATCACGTTGTCGACATTGTTGCCATAAATCTTGGCGGAGGTGGCACTCGTGTAGACCAGATTTTCGATCTCGGTTCCCGCGATCGTGGTCTTGGCGCCGATCAGCGTGTCGATCCCGCCGCCGGCAGCTTCCGTGACAACATCGGCAGCCTCTGCATAATAGATGTCATCGCCGCTGCCGCCCGTCAAGGCATCAGTCCCAGCGCCACCATCGAGCACATCATTGCCATTGCCGCCAGTCAGGCTGTCAGTTCCCGCGCCGCCGGCCAGATCATCGTCGCCATCACCACCGATCAGCGCATCGTTGCCGCCACCGCCGTTGATGGTGTCATTGCCAGCCCAGCCGTTGATGGTGTCATTGCCCGAGGCTGCGGTGGCGGACAGCAGATTGCCGGCGCCATTGCCATGCAATGTCGCGCCCACCGTGCTGTTGTAAACAATACCTTCGAGATTGGCGAACTGGCGCAAATCAAGATATTTTCCGCTGCTGGCGGTCGAAATGGTATCGAAGCCGGCATCGCGGGTTTCGATGATGCTCTCACTCGCCGTCACGTTCAGATAGGTATCATTGCCGGCACCGCCGATCAACGTATCGGCATCCGCGCCGACGCCACCGTCGAGCGTATCGTTGCCATTGCCGCCTTGCAGCAAGTCCTTGCCGCCATAGCCATACAGCGCATCGTTGCCGTCGCCACCGTAGAGCGTATCGTTGGCCAATGTTGCGGCATTGGCCTTGATGATGTTGTCGCCCGCATTGCCCTTCAATTGGGCCGCAATAGAGCCTGTGTAGCTCAGGTTTTCGACGTAAGGCGATTTTTCGAGGGAATAGGTCTTCAGCTTGTCGAGCACGCTGGTCTGGATCGTGTCCACGCCGCCATACGCAGCGCTGTAAGCATAATTAGAAGAAGACGGATACATGCCAGGATAAGATATCGATGGCGCCGATGAAACAGGTGCCGGCTCGACGATGACATTGAGCAGCGAATTGACGATGTAAATATCATTGCCCAAACCACCCGCCAGCGTGTCGGCACCAGTGCCGCCGGTGATGGTATCTGCACCGAGTGCGCCTGTTTTTGTCGTTGCCATGGTAATCCTCTGAAAAATCGTCTGTTTGAGACGCCGCGACTTTTCACTCTGGAAAAGCCGGCATCATGATGTGTCGTGAAATACCAGAAAAAAGGTCGCAGTCAGGCCGCAGGCGATCGCGAAATCGTTATTTCAACGCCAAGCGATAATAGCAACTTATTGCCTAAAAGAAAAATAATTTTATAAAGAGAAATAATTTAAATTCAATAGCCGCCACACTCGTATCAAAACGGTTCAATTAATTTATTTATGTAAACAATATTGCCCACACACGGCATAGCGAACCAGAATCAATCGGGGGCCAGCGGCAGTCGCATCAATTCCCTGCGGTAAACGATCGTGCCACCGCCCGCAGATCGTCGATGCCCAGAATACCGGCCGCCACGCGCAATTTCAGAAAACTGATCAGGTAGTTATAGCGCGCCTGGGTCAGATCGCGCTTCACGGAAACGAGTTGTTGCTCGGCGTTCAGCACATCGAGGTTCACGCGCACACCGCCCTTGACGCTTTCGCGGGTCGCTTGCACCAGCAAGGTCGCCGAATTGACCGATTTTTGCAGCGCATCGACCCTGGCAACCCCGCTTTTCCCGGCATTGAATTGCTTGCGCAGCTCGATCATCACCTTGTTGGTAGACGCATCGAGATCCGATCTGGCCTTGTCGCGATTGGCCAGCGCCTGGCTGGTCAACGCATCCACATAACCGCCCGAATACAGCGGCACCACCAGTTGAATGCCGACCGAGCGCAGCGTCGAATCCTGCTTGTAACTGGTCAA
>CANFGA010000203.1 GCA_947446335.1 Oxalobacteraceae bacterium
CAAGTTGGTCCCACCCCTTCCCATCCCGAACAGGACCGTGAAACAACTTTGCGCCGATGATAGTGCTGCAACCAGTGTGAAAGTAGGTTATCGTCAGGCTTGTTATAAGAGAAAACCCCGTCAGAGATGACGGGGTTTTTTTGCGTCTGAAAATATATTTCAAGATGCCGGGCTTTGTAGCTCGGCCATCGTGACGCTGCTTGAGTCGGGCTTCAGACTCCCCAGACGATGTCGTGGCCATTTTTTTCAGCCGTACGCAGCATCTCCAGCAAGGGATAGGCACGTGCGGAGAAACCGACGGCTGCAGGTTTCTTGGTGTTTTCCTCGTCGTCCTCCTCTTCTTCTTCTTCTTTTTTACGGGCTGCCGCTTCGGCCTGCTGCTGCAGCAGTTTGCTGTCAGCCACTTCCTTTTCCAGCACGGCCAGCGCTGCACCCGCTTCGGCTGCCGTGATCACGCCGCGGGCCGGGTTCTTGTGCAGCAGGTCGAGGATGCGCTGCGCGTGTTCCTGGTACATCAGCAGCTCTGGTGACGATTTCGATTTGAATGTCATTAACATGGAAACTCCGTTGAATGGGTTGCAAAGAGCGGATGGTGCAGGATGCGAGCCATGGCTGCATCCTGCATCGGACTGTGGATCAGTTCAATTTGAACGAGCCCATGAACATGTCGATGTTTTCGCGTGAAACCTGTTTTTCCTTGGAAAGCACGATGACTTGATAGATGCGCTTGTCCTGCGCCAGGAAGCGTCCGACCAGCAGCACCGGCTTGCCGTTTTGCATGCCGCTGGCTTCGATCTCGATGGCATTGCCTGAGATAACTGCTGGCGTCGCCTTGCCACCGATGTTGTTGATCAGCGCGGTCTTCATCGCGAGCAGCGCTGCAGGGGCCTTGGCTGCATCCGGCAGCGTGGCGCTACCCACGGCAAACGTGTTGCCGTTGACTTCGGCTGCAGTCATCGTCATGTCTACTTGCATGCCGTCGAGGTCGATGCTGCGGGTGTGCGTGGATGGCTTGCCGGGAAATAGCGCGTTATAAGGCGCATCGGCGCTGCGGTAATCACGCCAATCGAATTTGGGACTGCAAGCGACAAAGACGCAGGCTGCAGCGAGTACGGTAAGGATCGAGGGTAGGGAGAATTTTCGCATGCACAGATGGTAGCAGGCCGAGGCCATCGCAGGCAATCGATGCACCGGATCAACGCTCGCGCAAACCGCGCCGGTACTGGATCGCTTCGGCAATATGCGACACTGCGATCGCATCCTGCGCTGCGAGGTCGGCGATGGTGCGTGCCACTTTCAGGACCCGGTGATAGGCGCGCGCCGACCAATGCAATTTGTTCATCGCATCGAGCAACAATTGTTCACCCCCCGGTTCCAGAGGGCAAGTTCGGTCGATCTCGGGTGGTGACAGACGCTGGTTGGCCTTGCCCTGGCGCCTCAACTGCCTTTGATATGCACTGGCAACGCGTTGCGCTATCTGGCTTGATGCTTCGCCCTGGCCATCGGAGCGCAGCGCACTGGCAGCCATCGCGCCGACTTCGATTTGCATGTCTATGCGATCGAGCAAGGGGCCGGAAATACGGCTTTGGTAACGCAGCACCGCATCCGGCGTGCACAGGCACTTTCCCGACGCATGGCCGAGAAAGCCGCAAGGGCAAGGGTTCATCGCGGCGATCAATTGAAAGCGCGCCGGAAAATCGGCCTGGCGCGCTGCGCGCGAAATCGTGATGTGGCCCGATTCCAGCGGTTCGCGCAATACCTCCAGTACCCGTTTGTCGAATTCAGGCAATTCGTCAGCGTTTATATTCGGCGAACCATTAGCCAAGTGTACAAAAACCTTGTTGTTACGGGCTATTGAGTTGAAACTAACATCGCCATATTAGCCGAAAGACTGGCATGCCTCACTTAGCAACGGTTATAGCTAACGTCCAAGTCAAATGATGTGCAGTTCTTCCTGCAAACGGGATACAGGTCCGATAGGCGGCAGAGTAACCGCGGCGGTAGGCGTATTTGGCCAGAGCGTAGGCCAGACAGGATTTACCGACGCCACTCGGGCCTGTGATTAACACGCTGTTGACGGCGCCGAATCAGTTGCCTAGTGCCAGGCTCGTCACTTCGCGCCAGTCGATGCCGCGACCGGCGTGGCTGTCAATGTCTTCGATGTCCGCCTGGTAATATTTCAAGTGCGCATTCTTCATCAGGCGTAGCAGTTTGCGGTCGTTGAAGGAATGATCTTCCCGGTCTACCAGCAGAGCCAGGCGCTCTTCTACGCTCAGCGCCGCTATGCCGGGTTGGCTCATCTGGTCTTCCAGTCCGGTCGCCAGGCCGTCCAATTTTAGTGCGCGCAACTGCGCCAGGTTGGTATGCATCATCATGTTCATGTCCTTATTGGTAGTAGCCGGAGCCGCGCAGGTGGGCGTGGTCGGGGCTGACCCAGTCGCCGGTCGTGGCTGGTGCGCTCTGGTCGAGGTTGTTCTTCAGGATGTCGCGCACATGGCGGAACTGACAGCACCGATCTGCAGGGCCAGCATGCTGGCTGCTTCCAGTCGCAATTTGCCATAGCGTTTGGCCAGCGACAGCAACCCGAGGCAGGCGCGGTAGGCATGCTCGGTATGCTTTTTCTCGGCCACCAAGCGCGTGACGGCTTCGGCCGTGGGGCAGATGCTATCACCCCAGTGGATCAGGCGCTGCTGCGTACACTCCATCTGGGAACGGTGCTCTGCCGGCATGTGCGTGGCGGTCGTGCTGTATCCGCCTTGCCGACTGTTGCGGGTATGGATGGCCACACGTTGGTCGCGCAGTTCCACTACCGCTGTCGTGAGGCGCGCCTCCAGCACTTGGCCGACCAAGGAGTGTGGCACGCTGTAGCGATGACGGTCCACGTCGACGTGATAGTCGATGTGGAGCTTGACGGTCTTGAAGTGGGCCATCTCGTAGCGCTGCAGCGGCAGGGGTAACAGCGCCGGCGCATCAATCTCCGCGAAGGTACTTGCGCGGATGCCGGGCGGCTTCTGGAATAACTTTTTGTTGCGCCTGGCCAGCAGCGGCGCGATTGCCACGTTCACCTCATGCACGCTGGCAAACTGCTGATGGCGCAGGCGCGCCATGATCCAGCGCTCGACGATCTGTACCGCCGATTCCGCCTTGGCTTTATCCTGAGGATGATAAGGCCGCGCCGGCAGAATCGAGGCGCCGTAGAGGCGTGCGAAGTCGAGCACGGTGTCGTTGCTGCGCGGCTCGTAGCGGTTGGCGTCGGCGATCATCGCCTTTGGATTATCGGGTACGATCAATGGCGCCACACCGCCGTAGAACGCCAGCGCCCGTGCCGTCGATTCGAGCCAGTCGGCCATCGTCTCTATAGGTATAGATGGAAGCTCCCAGAGTGGCCACGAGGATGTGAGCGCGACTGCCGTCGCGCAAGCCGATGGTGGGGCCGGTATAGTCGATGAATAGCTTCTCGCCAGCACGGTGGATCTGGCGCATCGAGCGTTTCAGTTGTCTGGTGAAGCGCCGGTAATTCTCGTAGAACTGGGTGTAATCATAGGTCCGCCGGTCGGCGTAGTCGGTACGATGCTCCTCCCACAGCAACATAAGCGTCATACCCTTGCGCCGCAGTTCGTGGTGAATGCGGCCGTAGTCGGGCTGCACAGGGTCACGCGGTTTCTCGGGCGAAGCCAGCAGGCGCCGCTCCAGCGCAACTTCATCCAGGTCGTGCATTTGCACCCAGTCCAGGCCGGCAGCGGCGGCCAGTCCGACATATTTGGCGACGACTCCCTTGGACAAGCCCAGCGCTGCAGCGATCTGCTGATGCGACAGTTTGGCGTCCAGTTTCAGATGCAGTACGTCTTTTATCTTACGCATATTGATCCTCGGTACGGGCACGCTGTCTCCAGACAAAAGCTGGAAGCGTATCCGGTCGGTTGTTCTATGCGTAACGCCATTCTGATGCCGTATGACACCGTTCCGGTATCGTGACCGCCGATTCGGGAGGGCGCCGGAAATCGGTCACGATGGACCGGAATACCCACAGACGATGCAGGCTGTAATTCAGGCCGACATGCAAGAAAATCGCGGCATTTCTCTCCTCAATGGCGGTGCGGCCAGCATGGCCGAACGGGCGCGAAGAACCGTCATCAGTGAGTTGAGCTCTTACAAGAAGGTGCCAGACAATATTTTATTCAGGCCGCGTGCCTCGCCCTGGCTCGACACACTTACGTAGAAGGAAGCCGTAGGGCGCATGCGCGTGACAAAGACCTTCACTCAGCGGACCGAAGATTGGTGGAAAGAAAAGTGCCAAGTGCTTGAGCAGAACAGATGCACATTTGCACAGAACTTGCGCTGTAGTCTCAGAAAGAGCACTACCTGCATCTATAACCCCCATCAAGCCAAAGAAGGCCTGATATGGCATGCAGCAGCCTTATTCCCACGGTAAAGGCTTCCATTGAGGACCTAGAGCGTTTGTAGATTATCCAGTGGAAGGGAGTGTTAATGGAACCTTTCCCTCTTATAATTGCCGCAGCTCACCACGTGTGGTTGATTCGACAAATTCACTTTGATTGCACCAATGAACGACATAGAATTTGCGCAGCGCATTTCAAGTAAAATCGGTGCTAGGTACCACGAAGCCAAGCGCAGTAGCGCGAAATTTCCAAAGCATGCACTGACGCAAATTCGCGCCCTTGCCGCCTTGTGCTGCGATGCACTTGCCCGGCCCGGTGGCGTCGTGCCATGTGGCCTCGAACAAAAAATTTCCGAGCTATACCGTTTGCATCGAATCAATCCGGACACCCGCGAATTGCTGGACCAGTTGCGACGATGGGGGAATCAAGCCGCCCATCCTGAAGAGAGCTTGCTCACCGACAAGCAGTTTGCCTCCCATGCAATAAATGCTTTGGTGGCCGCACGCAAGCTTCTCGAATTGCTATTCCAGCACATCCACGCAGGTGCCGCGGTTCCAGCTTATGAGGTGAGCGAGGATTCTCTGGAAGAGATCAAAGATCTATGTTTTCGTGCGTTGATTGGCAACAGTGCGACGGACCAGTATCAAGTAGCCATACATTTGTTGATGCAGTCCGACGCAATTAATATAAAGGCGCAAGCGTGTGCGATGGATCGCAAGCCGACGCATGAACTGGATATGGAGATACGTGCAATTAAGGCGCGCGCACTCGATTTACTTGGCTACGCCAGCGACGCAGGTCACGCTGCTGCAAGCTACGAATTTGGACTTGCACTCGCGAACGGCACGCGTGGTGATGAAATGATGGCACGTGGCCGAAACCTGATCGCCTGTGCTTGCCGCGACGGCGACATTGATGCGTTGGCATGGTGTGGCCAATCCGCTATGCTTGGCATTAACGATTACGACATCGATTACGACTTGGCACGCCGCTACCTGGAACAGGCAGCGGCCGAAGATCATCCGGCCGCACTGACGCTGCTCGCCAGCATTCATAGGGAAGGACTGGGGGTAAGCGCCGACGCCGGTGCCGCGTTTGCCTTGATGTTGCGCGCGGCCAAGGCTGGCTATCCGTTGGCGCAATGGAGCGTATCGGTATTCCTTTCGGGAGGCCACGGCATAGATGTCGATGATGCTGCGGCTTTAGAGTGGTTGCGCAAAGCAAGCGATGCAGGCCAGGCGCAAGCGCAGACGAAACTCGCCCGCCTCATGCGTGACAGAAAAATCGCTGGCAGCTTCGACGATATCGAAGCACTGCTCTTGCCCGCTGGACGGAAGTTCAACGATGCTCTTCTCGAACTGGCCAGCCTTTATCTCGAGCAAGGTACACTCGCCAAGCACCTGCTAATGGCGGCGACTCTGCTACAACGTTGCTATGAAGCGGCGCTAAAAGACAAGGACGAACTGCTCGCAGATGAATGTTGGCGTCGAGCGCCGGCCTGTGTTGAAAAGATGAAAGTGGAGCGCTTACTAACCTTCTAGAAAATAAAGCCACTTACTATGCTGCATATCGGCACTCTTGCTGCTGAAAAAACGATGCAACCAGGGCCGGTAATTTTTGAATGCTCCGTAACGCACCGAGAGCCAATTTTTTCATGCTTTCTTTTTCTTGCACG